>CAJWLP010000007.1 GCA_913043145.1 uncultured Bacteroidota bacterium | reverse complement strand
AAACTTACTTAAAACCTTGAATGCTTGATTATTAAGACTGGTTTGCTCCATAGCAGCGGCATACTTCTCTTGATCATTCACGTAAAAATCAGGATGATTTTGCTTGGCTTTTGTGAGAAATTTAGATTTTAGAGCTTCCTCATCAATGTAGAACTTTTGAGGAATCTTATAAAAATCAAAAAAATCAGCTACCATCTAGCCAAAAAATGCATTAAAGAAATCAATAAATATGATAAAGCCCATCAGTCCAAAGAGAATCACCATTCCAACGATTTGGAAATAATACATCACCTTTTCTGGCAAAGGTTTACCACGTAACATTTCTACCAATAAAAAGAGTACATGCCCACCGTCCAAAGCAGGGATAGGTAGTAAATTCATAAATGCTAAAATAAAGGACAACATTCCAGTGATACTCCAAAATCTTCTCCAATCCCATTCTGCCCCAAATATTTTTGCAATTCCAACAGGACCACTAACGGATTTAACAGGATCTAACTTTCCTCGAAACATCTCTCCGAATGCTACAATGTTATCTTTCAATAAAGACACACCTTTGTTATACCCTGCAGGAAATGATTCAAAAAATCCATACTCTGTCCGTTGTAAATCATCTGAATACTGTGCAAGATTAGACACCTGTATTCCAATCATACCCAATGAATCTACATTAGTTGAAACGGTCATTAAACTTCCATTTCTAAGGACTTTTAAATTAGCTATTTTATCCCTGTGTAGACTTAGGGCATCTTTCAATTGATCAAAAAATTGAACATTTATTGTGTCAATACCTACTATTTTGTCATTGGGTAATAATCCTGCTTTTTGGGCATTACCATCTGGGGCAGTCCCACCAATGATAGACTCTAATCTTAACGAGAAAAAAGCAAGTTTACCTTTGCTTTCTAAAACATGTGTTCGTAATGAATCTGATATAGGCACTAAAACAGTTGCACCATCTCGAACAACACCGTAATTAAGTCCATCAACAATGTATGCACTTGAGTTAATCAGATCTCTGAATTTTTCGACTTCTTGTCCGTTTATTGACACTATTTTATCCCCAGTTTCAAAACCAGCAGCCTTTCCAAGATCTGTTACAACTACTCCCCCTTTTTCGATTACTTTGGCATTCGGAAGCCATGTTTCACCATAGTAGAACATAGAAAGTGCAAAAATGAGTACACCCAGTATAAAATTAATCGTAACCCCACCGATCATTACAATTAATCTTTGCCATGCAGGTTTACTCCTAAACTCATAATCTTGTGGCTCAGATGCTAATTGCTCTTTATCCAGACTCTCATCAATCATACCAGTGATCTTAACATAACCACCTAAAGGCAACCATCCTATACCCCACTCTGTTTCTCCTATTTGCTTACTAAATAGCTTTGCACCCCATGCATCAAAAAAAATAAAGAACTTTTCTACGCGTATTCCAAAACTTCTAGCAGCAATGTAGTGCCCCCATTCATGTAATGATACGAGTATTGCGAGGGCTAGTATCAACTGACCAGCCATGATAATTGTTCCCATGATTTATCTTAAAATTTTAGGTTGCGAAAATAATCTTTTATCCAGTAAGTTGATTTGCTAAATCTAGTCTTTCGTTAACATAACGAAATTATCCGTTAAAGATGTAAATTAACCCTTTATTTTGAATGAAGTAGATTCTACAAATTTTAGGGGTACATCCTCTTTTCGGATATTTACTTCCCAAATTTCATTTGAATACTTAACTTTTAATTTATCCCAAATTGCCTTGCAAGCGGACTCAATCAACATATGCTCCTCTTCCATGGTATCTAGGATAACTTGATGCACCATTTCATAATTAATACTCTGGTCTAAATGGTCAAAATCGTGGTTAGCTTCAAGGATTTTATAAATATGCACAGAGATTACATACATCCCTCCAAGCTTTCGTTCAGATTCATACCACCCGTGGTTAGCCTTGACTCTAACGTTATCAATACTTAATATTGATTCTATAGTATTATTCATTGTCGTCTATATTGCTTTTAATTTTACATTTGCAAAGTTAGTTTAAAATAAAATGACCAAAGAAGAATTAAGCCACTTAAAAGAAATCAAAAAAGGTCAAGATTCATATGACCACCCAGACTTCTACAATCTGGACGATTTATTCAGTGAAGAACACCTACTGGTTAGAGACAGTGTGCGTTCATATGTTAAAAAGGAACTATCACCAATTATTGAGGATTGTGCTCAAAGAAATTATTTCCCTAGCCATATTGTCAAACAATTAGGTGATGTGGGTTGCTTTGGGCCTCAAATACCAGTTGAATATGGAGGAGGTGGACTAGACTACATAAGTTATGGTCTAGCCATGCAAGAACTAGAACGCTGTGATAGTGGCATCCGATCTACAGCAAGTGTTCAGGGATCGTTAGTTATGTACCCCATCCATAAGTTTGGTAGTGAGGAACAAAAAAGAAAATACCTACCTAAATTAGGTAGTGGCGAAATGCTTGGATGTTTTGGTCTTACCGAACCAGATCACGGTTCGAACCCTAATGGAATGACAACAAACTTCAAAGAAGATGGTGACCATGTAATACTTAATGGTGCAAAAATGTGGATTAGCAATGCACCAGAAGCTGATTTAGCTGTAGTATGGGCAAAAAATGAAGAAGGAATTGTAAAAGGAGTCATAGTAGAACGAGGTATGGAAGGTTTTACAACTCCCGAAACACATAATAAATGGAGCTTACGTGCAAGTTGTACAGGTGAACTTGTTTTTGATTGTGTTAGAGTACCTAAAAAAAATATTTTACCCGGGGTATCCGGGTTAAAAGGTCCCCTCACTTGTCTTAATTCGGCTAGATATGGCATTAGTTGGGGTGCATTGGGAGCTGCGATGGATTGTTACGAAAGTGCTCGAAAATATGCAGCAGAACGAATCCAATTTGGAAAACCAATCAGTGGTTTCCAACTCCAACAAAAAAAGCTTTCAGAAATGCTAACAGAAATCACTAAAGCTCAACTTGTATGCTGGCGGCTAGGAAATTTAATGAATGAAGGAAAAGCTACTCCAGCCCAAATTTCACTTGCTAAAAGAAACAATGTTGAAATAGCAATTCAAATTGCCCGTGAAGCACGTCAAATGCATGGAGGAATGGGAATAACTGGAGATTATCCCGTCATGAGACATATGATGAACCTAGAAAGTGTCATTACCTATGAGGGTACTCATGATATACATTTACTCATCTTGGGAATGGAAATCACAGGCGAGAATGCATTTATTTAGAATTCTTTTCATTTTTTTTCTTGCTGGTATGTGGGGTTGTAAATCTCAATCCAGTCTCCCATCTAATTATACTATTCAACCAGTAATGCTTCACTTATCTAAAGTTGATCAACCTGATTCTATTGGTTTTAATATTATTACATCTTTTCACAAACTTTTGTATAAACGAATTCAAAATGGAGACATCGCAATATGGCAGTCTAGCAAGAAAAAAGTTTTAATTAATAAAATCCAATTCCTGGATCTTGAAGAACTCTCAAATACAAATTTTGTAGATAATAACGATTTATTTATTCATGAATATTGGCAACTTATTGGAAATAAATTTGATTTTTGGGTTAAAGGATTCTCATTCATTGGTCATTCAAAAACTGGCAAACCAATATCATACGGATTTGTTGATGCAGCAGATGTAATAAGCTTACTTAAAAATATGAGAATCCCTACAACTTATCAAGGGCCAGCAGATATGAATTTTTGGAATGCTATACATTCTAAATCATTTGATTTTAATGTTGTACAATTTGGAAAACTAGATTTTAAACGAAATCCTGAGTTATCAGTTTTAATCAAAAATCAGGCATGTTACAGTAAGAAAGTAAGGCGAGATTTCTATACCCCTGAATCATCAAAGAGAGTAAGGTATAAAATTATCCCTCCATCCATCAATAATAATGAAGAAAATAGTAACGTCTATTCTGAGATAGAAAAAAGTATAAATAACAATAAGCAAGTTATTCTTAACATAAATAATGATTCTATTAAAACTCAGGACATGTTTAAATTATGGACTGTCAATTCAATTAGAGTAACTGAAAAATGGAGCACTTATAAAAACATACCTCATCAGGAACTTGAGAATATAAAAATAGAACTGAATGGTAAGAATTACAGTTTAAGTAATCAACAAATCGAGGAATTGGGTTTATCCATCAACTTACAAGGTATCTCTGAATACTTGAGTGAGAAAAATTTCGATTTAATCATAGAGAAAATTAATAATGAGAACATACCCCCACAAAAATCTGAGGCTATGTATAAAAAACTTCTGCAAATCATCTAAAAAAAATGACATCAATTAAATTTGGAACTGACGGATGGCGAGCTATTATCGCTAAAGAATTCACAACAGACAATGTTGCTCGTGTAGCATATGCAACTGCATTATGGATAAAAGAAAATACAGATAACCACTCTGCTGTTGTTGGATTTGACTGTAGATTTGGAGGGAAATTATTTTCTGAAACAACTATTTCAATATTCATTAGTGAAGGTATAACCGTTTATACATCAGATTCTTTTGTTTCAACCCCAATGGTATCACTTTCCACTTTGAAGCATAACGCCTTTACTGGGATCGTAATTACCGCCAGTCATAATCCCCCTTCATACAACGGATTTAAAATAAAAGCTCATTATGGTGGACCAGCCATTCAATCAGAAATCAATGCTGTTGAGGCTAAAATTCCAAAAGAATTCACACCTGAAATTATCCCATTTGATGAATTAAAAAAACACGATTTAGTTCAAATGATTGATATGGAACAAGAATATATTGATCATGTCAAAAAACACTTTGATATAGAGAAAATTAACTCATGTGGTTTAAAATTTGGCTACGATGCAATGTATGGTGCTGGACAAAATATAATTAGACGACTAATCCCAAACTCAATACTTCTTCATGCAGAACATAATCCAAGTTTTGAAGGTCAAGCTCCTGAACCTATTGCAAGAAATCTAAAAGCATTTTCAAAGCTTATCTCTGAAACAGACATTTCTAGTGGTCTAGCAACTGACGGAGATGCAGATCGAATTGGATTATTTGATGAAAATGGGAAATTTGTGGACTCCCACCACATCATTTTACTTTTAATTCGATACCTCGTTGAATTCAAACAAGAAAAAGGGAATGTATATACTAGCTTTAGTTGTACCTCCAAGATAAAATCAATTTGTGATCATTATGGTCTTGAACACCACGTTACCAAAATAGGCTTCAAGTATATCTGTGAAGAGATGATTTCTAACCCTACGCTATTGGGAGGTGAAGAAAGTGGAGGGATAGCCGTAAGCTCACATATACCCGAAAGAGATGGTATTTGGATGGGACTTATTCTATGGGAATATATGGCGAATACTGGAAAATCATTAAATACCTTGATTCAAGAAGTATATCAAATAACTGGTTCTTTTGCTATGGATCGGTATGACTTACATGTACCAGAAAGTCAAAAACTGGATATAATTAATCAATGTAAAGAGAAATCTTACAGCCAATTTGGTAATTACCCAGTAACTGGTCATGAGGATATTGATGGATATAAATTTTTACTTAATGAAGATAATTGGGTAATGATTCGACCAAGTGGAACAGAGCCAGTCCTTAGAGTATATGCACAAGCAGATAATGTAAATGAAGTGATACAAATTCTTGATGCCACAAAAGAGACCATACTGGCTTAGATTATCTATCATCCCACTTATGTGCTTGTTGTTCATTGATTCAAGTAATGCACAAGATTCATTGAAATTTCAGCAACGTAAAAAATTTATAATAGTTGCTAATTCACTTGCCTACAGTTCACTTATGGTTGGTCTTAACGAATTGTGGTACAAGGACTATCCAAGATCAAAGTTTCATTTATTCAATGATAACAATCAATGGCTTCAGATGGATAAAGTTGGTCATTTATATGCTTGTTATTATGAAGGATTAGCAGGAATTGAGATGATGAAATGGGCTGGTTATTCCAAAAAGGAATATTCTTTAATTGGTGGTGCTTATGGTTTATTTATTCAAACTGGAGTAGAAATACTTGACGGATTTTCTAAGGAATGGGGAGCTAGTCCAGGCGATATGACAGCTAACATAATTGGAGCAGGATTAGCAATGTCCCAAAGTTATTTTTGGGATGAACAACGATGTATTATAAAATATTCTTATACTTCTTCCAACTACCCCAAATATCGCCCTGAGGTATTGGGAAAAAGCCATATAGAACAACTTATCAAAGACTATAATGGACAGACTTATTGGCTTAGTTGCAATGTTAAATCTTTTATTTCTGAGACTAATTGGCCCAGTTGGCTTAACATAGCAATTGGTTATGGAGCTGATGGAATGATAGGTGGTAATAATAATATTTTTCGTCGCGATGGATTGGTTTATGATTACACAAGTATTCATCGAAAAAGACAATTTTATTTATCTCCCGACATAGATTTATCGAGAATACAATCAAAAAACAAGGTTGTTAAGTCGCTATTGATAATTTTAAACAGCCTCAAATTTCCAATGCCAACTATAGAATACAATACCGAAAGTGGATTAGAGGGACATTGGATTAAATTTTAGATCAAAGTTTTCTTAAATTGGTTCCATTTTTTTTTCGATCATCAAATATCATCTTATACCGCCGCCAGATTCCTTTCTCAAATTTGAGATAATCATATGTACCATCTGGGACATAATTTTGATAAATACCTTTCATAATTGGGTTAATGGGAACTAAATTAGAGAATACAATTGCATCCTCAAAGTCATCATATCTACATAACATTGCAGCACGATCATTAAAATCAAAAATTATCCTCGACTGTAAATCTCCATCAAAGTCAAAAATCTCTTCACCAAAATTGGGCTGTCCCTCTTCATTAAACCATAATACATCGATAATCTTTCGATTGGTTTTATCATCTTGACCATCCCACCCGAAAGTAATGTAATAGTCTTGTTTTTTCCATCGGTAATGATAAACTTGATAAACAAGAGCTCCCATCCAATGCCGATTATCAAATTGGCCATAGAAAATATCCTTGTTATAATCTGAACTGTCATATAGCCCATATAATTCAAGGCTATCAGGATTGTTCATCTGAATGGCACCAAAATACATGTATTTTCCACTATCCAAGAGGAGGTTCCATGTAAAAATTCTGAACGTACCATCATCTGAACGAATACTCGAAACCGTTTTCAATAAATCAAATTCGTAATCAAATGAATTGGGTATTTGTAGTGTATTTTTGAGGGTTTCAATAAAATAGTAACAACTAGTTATACGTTCAACCTTATCAGACCCATTAATTATATTATAGCTCAGTCCCTCTAATTGGTACTCATAATTTCTGATCGAATCAATGTATGTAGAATCAGACTTTCCAACTTGTACTCGTTGTCCAAAACTCGAAAAGGTTGACAAGAACAAAGTCGTAAAAAATAAACCTAAATAAGACTTCATCACGATATTAGAACTCAAAATTAACTTGATTTAGTGTAGTTTTTAAATATTCTTGATGACCATAGCACTTGCACCACCACCACCATTACAAATAGCAGCGGCTCCTATGTCTCCATTGTTTTGTTTGAGCACATGTAATAATGTAACAACAATTCTTGCACCAGAAGCACCTAAAGGATGTCCCATGGATACAGCTCCTCCATTAATATTAACCTTAGAGGGATCTAGATTTAATAATTTATTATTGACTAATCCAACTACTGAAAATGCTTCATTTAGTTCAAAAGCATCTACCTCATCTATTGAACACCCAGCTCGTTCAAGTGCGATAGGCAGAGCAACAGAAGGAGCAGTAGTAAATAACTCTGGTTGATGAGCTGCATCAGCAAAAGACAAAACTTCAGCCATTGGTTTTAGTCCTAACTCCTTTACCTTTTTCTCACTAGCAAGAATAATACAGGCGGCACCATCATTGATTGTACTTGCATTGGCAGCTGTAACTGTTCCCTCTTTGTCAAATACAGGCCTTAGTTTTGGAATTTTGTCAAAATTTACATTTTTATATTCTTCATCCTCAATCATTATTATAGGATCGCCTTTTCTTTGTGGAATGGGCACAGGAACAACTTCTTCAGTGAACTTACCTGAATCCCATGATTCTGCAGTTTGCTTGTATGAGTTAACAGCAAAATTATCTTGTTCCTCCCTAGTGATATTATATTTCTTAGCTGTAAGATCAGCAGCAGTTCCCATCATATACTGATTATAAACGTCTCGGAGACCATCATATGCAAGACCATCAATGGCTTTAAAATCTCCATATTTATGTCCCATCCTAGAGTTTGGGATGTAATGCGGAACTTGACTCATATTTTCCATACCACCAGCCGCAATAATTTCATTATGACCCAGCATAATTGAAGAAGCACCTAATGCAATGGATTTCATTCCACTAGCACATACTTTATTGACAGTTGTACATGGAGTAGACTCTGGCAAACCAGCTAATATTGCAGCTTGTCTCGCTGGAGCCTGTCCAACACCAGCTTGCAATACATTTCCAAAATAAACCTCATCAATATCAGATGAATTTATACCTGATTTAGAAATCGCTCCCTTGATTGCTGTTGCACCCAATTTTGGTGCAGAAACACTTCTTAACATGCCATTAAAACTACCCATGGGAGTTCTAACTGCTGCTACTATATATACTCGATTCATATTAGTCGCGAAAATAAATGAATTACCGAATAGAATCAGAAAATTTGTTGCCTAACACCTACACGAACACCTGTTGAGTACTGATTTTGTTCAACTGAATAAGAATCTGAAAAAGTAGAACTTAGATTGAATTTAAAATGAGGGTTAAAGGTAAGTTCAATGCGTTCTGTGAGATTTTGGATTAGGCCTATACCCATACTAACTCCTATTCCACTATCATTTATGACATCATCCTCATCATTAAACCAGTAATAATAATCTGTATCAAAATCATACAACAATGCGTTTACTTGATATACTTTTTGATAATATGCACCAAGATCTAAAGAAATTTTAGCCTTGTCAAATTTTGATATAGTATACCGAGCACCAAATGGAATCTCAAAATATTTATAACGATTTGTAAAAGGTATGTTGTTAGTATTTTCATCTATTTCTATTGAACAATAAGTGGGTTGCCTATCGTGAAATTCAGCATAACAATAATTGGGATTATTCTCATCAATTGAGGTTACAAGAATTTGTTCACCATAGCCCGAAATGTGTAAACCTGAGTAAATACTAAATTTATCATTAATTTGCTTACCAATGTCTATGCCAAAAGAGTATGAAGTAATAGCTTTATCTAGCGAATTTCTTTTTTCTTCTGTTAATCCACCTGTGGTGTAAACTCGATTCTGTTCCTCAGCTATACCATTAACCTTACTTGCATCGATGTTAAATGTTCTGTAGCTGTATGAAGGAGAAAAGTTAATACCCCAATAAATTTTTCCCTTTTTTGGGACCATGTCTGGTGAGAT
Source organism: uncultured Bacteroidota bacterium (assembly GCA_913043145.1). Classification (GTDB taxonomy): domain Bacteria; phylum Bacteroidota; class Bacteroidia; order NS11-12g; family UBA9320; genus UBA9320. Next base: position 46,811 of record CAJWLP010000007.1, on the reverse strand, counting down.
CAAGCTTTCACTTTTTAACCTGTGAATATATTTAGAATGTAAATTATTGCTAATGAGTGAATTTATATCAATATGATCGATTCTATCAAGAGTGTTTACAATTGTTTTAAACTTGGAGGAAGTTGACTTAATTTCTTGCTCAAATACCTCTTCAATTACTTCTTTTTTTCTTGATTTCAATATGGGAATTATCAATTCATCACTTCTTTCATTAAGTATTGAAGACGAATCTTGTGCCCGGATGACATTTGAGTATGATACTTCTTTTATATTGTCTTTCTGAACTATTTCATCTGAGGACCATAACCTACCAATATCCATACTAAAACCTTTGAAAGATTTTCCAGTAATCCATACATAAGACTGATAACCTAATAAACTCAAACCAATGGTAATAGCTGGGACTAATAGTAAACTCATCCAAGTTGAGTTATTGTTATTGCCATTGATTTCTTGACCCATTTCAATAAAATTAAACAAATTTAATTTTTTAAGTTCTTATTGTAATCAAGAACCAATACTTTGACATAAAAATGATTTTTCAATACAATTACTATGGCTGAAGTCTTGATACAGCCCACGATTTGTTCTCAAGAGTAAATAGTATTCTATCGTGTAAACGATTGGGTCTTCCCTGCCAGAATTCAATTTGATAAGGAGCTACAGCAAATCCACCCCAATGGGGAGGTCTATTCAATGGATTTGACTTAAAGTTTTGTTCAGCCTCCTTTAACTGATTATCTAAATCTAATCTAGATTTGATTGGTCTACTTTGACTTGATGCCCATGCACCTATCTGGCTTGTTATTGGTCTAGATTTAAAGTAATTCTCTGACTCCTCAGAGGAAATTATTGTTGCTTTACCTCTGACAATTACCTGTCGTTCGAGTTCAACCCAAGGAAATAAAAGTGAGCAGTTCGGATTATTTTTCAGTTGTTGCCCCTTGTGACTATTATAATTGGTAAAAAAGACAAACTCATCTTTTCTTAAATCTTTCAAGAGTACTATTCTACTATCTGGTTTATAGCCATCTATTGATGACAATATCATAACATTAGGCTCCAATATTTTCGAATTTAACGCATCTGTAAACCAACGTCTAAACTGTGTAAATGGGTCATGAGATATATTATCTTCAATAAGTTCTCCTTTGATATAATCTTGTCTAAGGTCTTTCACTATCTTTTAAATAAATTGGCTCCACCTCGAAGCCCTTTCTTATTCATTGCTTTCATCATTTTTCGCATTTCATCAAATTGCTTTACCAACTTGTTGACCTCAGCTGTTGAAGTTCCACTTCCTAGAGCAATTCTCTTTTTTCTACTACCGTCAAGTACACTTGGATTTTGTCTTTCGAAGTTTGTCATACTCTGGATAATTGCCTCTACCCCTTTAAAACTGTCATCATTGATATCAACATTCTTAATAGCTTTTCCTACACCTGGTATCATACCCATCAAATCTTTAATATTTCCCATTTTCTTAATTTGATTAAGTTGCTTTAAAAAGTCATCAAAATCAAATTGATTTTTACGCATCTTCTTTTGAAGTGCAGCAGCTTCAGCTTGATCAAAATTTTCTTGTGCTTTTTCTACAAATGAAACAATATCACCCATCCCAAGAATTCTGTTAGCCATTCGATCTGGATGGAAAACATCTAAAGCCTCCATTTTTTCACCTGTACTGACAAACTTAATAGGTTTGTTTACAACAGACTTTATTGATATGGCCGCTCCACCTCGGGTATCACCATCTAATTTGGTAAGGACTACTCCGTTAAAATCAAGCTTATCATTGAATGCTTTAGCTGTATTAACTGCATCTTGTCCCGTCATAGAATCTACAACAAATAGAATTTCTTGTGGGGTAAGCTCATTTTTTAGACTTCCTATCTCATTCATCATAGCCTCGTCAATACTCAATCGACCAGCAGTATCAACTATAACGACATTATGTTGATGAACTTTGGCAAACTTAACGGCCTCTTTGGCTATTTCTAAAGGATTTTTACTCTCTTCATTTGCAAAAACGTTAACTCCAACTTGTTCTCCTAGAACTTTAATTTGATTAATTGCTGCGGGTCTATACACATCACAAGCGACTAAAAGCGGATTCTTTCCTTTACTCTTTAGATGAGCAGATAATTTACCAGAGAATGTAGTTTTACCAGATCCTTGAAGTCCTGCAATAAGAATTACAGAGGGATTCGCAGATAAATCAATTGGTCTGGTTTCGCCACCTAATAACTCTTTAAGTTCATCGTTAACTATTTTAGTCATTAATTGACCTGGAGAAACACTTGTTATTACATTCTGACCGATTGCCTCTTTTTTGATTTTATTAGTAAAATCTTTTGCTATTTTATAACTTACATCAGCATCTACCAATGCTCTACGAATTTCTTTAACTGACTCAGCAATATTTAGCTCAGTAAGTTTTGAGTGGCCCTTTAAGGTTTTAAATGCATGATCTAAACGACTTGATAAACTATCAAACATATTCTATTACAAAATGCAAATTTATAGATTACCAACTAGCACTAGCACATTATTAATAATATATTACCTTGAAAAGCATATCTATACCTTTTTCATTTAATATTTTAATAAACAATGACCTGATCTCAACTAATATACATGTCTTATAGTATGGGCAATTATTGGGGAATACCATCTGACTTTAGTAGCAAAAAAAAATTTGTTCAATTAGTCATAATTTTAAACCTGCACATTGAGTAAAGGTTTTAGAACCACTCATGACATTTAGTTTTAGATAGAGTTCAATAATCTAGTCAACTACATAAGGTAATAAAAATGAAAAAATAAAAACCAATTATTTCTACATTTGTCCCAAATATGTCAAAAAAATCGCTACTCCCCTTCCTATTTGCATTTATTATGTTAGGATGCAATCAAAATAAAAATCAATTAACAAATGCTAAAAATCTTTATGAACAAGCTTTACTGAACAACGATGCTTCCACTGCAAAGTTGGCTTTAAATCAAATTATACTCTTGGATACTCTAGATCTTAAATATCAAGATTCGTTATCAAGAATTTATATGAAATCAGGTAATTTTAAAGCAGGATTAAAATACGCTGAAATAGTTTATGCGTCAGGAAAGGCAGATGGACAACTTAAAGAGAATATGGCATTAGCATATCAACAGATGGGTGAAACAGAAATTGCAGAAGAATTTATAAATAACCTGCTGGTAACAACAAATAACTATAAGTATCTTTTTCAAAAAATAGTAATTCAATATGAAAATGGCAATCAACCGTTATTTGATAGTTTAAGTAATGAAGTATTGGAACTTTCAGATCAAGATTCACTCGTTGCCCAAACCATGGTTCCAATGCCAGGACCAGTATCCGGAGGAAATCAGCTCGTCCCTATTAAGGCTGCTACATTATTTCTAATTGGTAATAATGCACTAGAGAGAAAACAAGATGTAAGTACTGCCGTGAGATATCTTCAAAAGAGTATTGAAGAATTTGAACAATTTGAAATGCCTCGATATGTATTGATGGAATTAGAAAAAATGATGACTGGTAGAAGGTAATTTATTCTTTCTCCCATTTAATTTCTTCCACCCCCTCTAACCTAAGAAAATCTCTGCTTAAAACAAACAAGTAATCACTCAGTCGGTTAAGATACCCAATGATTGTGGTGTATTTTGATTCATTTAATCCCACTACATTTCTCTCGGCTCTTCTACAAACACATCGTGCGATTTGTGTATGAGCACTTATAACAGAACCCCCGGGCAGTATAAAGTTTTTTAATTTCGGAAGTTTTTCATTTAAACGGTCAATTTCTTTTTCTAAAACGTTTATTTCCTCTTCAGTTAATTCAGGAAGTGGAAAAGAAAGATTCTTTTCAGCAGCAAGTTCGCTGCCAATATTGAATAATTTATGCTGAATATTTAATAGAAAATTTTGATGAACAGGATTCATTGCTGCGATTAACCCAATTGTAGAATTTAACTCATCAACAGTTCCATAAGCCTCTAATTTGTGATGGGCTTTACTAACTCTTGTACCACCAAGTAAAGATGTCTCTCCTTTGTCACCAGTTTTGGTATAGATTTTCATCGATTTTAACCTTAATAGTTACTTAACAATTAATTGGTCAGCTAGTTTTCCATCAATCATTCTAATTGTTCTTTTTGCATATTTTGCAATATCTTCCTCATGGGTTACCATCACAACCGTATTCCCTTCTTGATGTATTTTGCTAAAAAGATTCATAATTTCCAGACTGCTCTTGCTATCCAAATTCCCAGTAGGCTCATCTGCCAAAACAATTGATGGGTTATTAATCAAGGCTCTCGCTATTGCCACACGTTGCCTTTGACCACCACTTAATTCATTGGGTTTGTGGTCAGTCCTATCTCCCAATCCTACCTTTTCTAGAACTTTTTTGGCTCGATCTAAACGTTCTTTTTTGGGCACTCCAGCATATATTAGTGGCAGCGAAACATTTTCAATTGCACTCGTTCGAGGCAACAGATTAAATGATTGAAATACAAAGCCAATTTCAATATTTCTTATGGAAGCCAGTTCATCATCTGTCATATCACTAACATTGGTATCATTCAGTGAATAAACTCCTTTGGAAGGAGTATCTAAACATCCAATGATATTCATCAAAGTTGACTTACCTGAACCTGAGGGGCCCATTAAAGCTACATAATCACCCTTATCTATTTGACAATTTAAGTCATCAAGAGCGTTGATTTGAGAGGAACCCATCTGATAAATTTTAGAGATATTTCTTAAGTCAATTAGGGCCATTACTTCGTAATTACTTTAGGTACTTTAAAATAATCTGAATCTGATGCAGGTGCGTTTTTAAGTGCATCTTCTTTTTTTAATCCATGTTTAATCTGATCATCCCGCAAAACATTTATTTCATCAGATAAATAAATTAAAGGGTCTATTCCTTCTGTATCAACTGATTTTAGTTGGTCACAGAACTCAATAATTTTTTTTAAATCATTGCCAATATCAATTAACTCCTCATCTGAAAACTCCAAACGAGCCAAATGAGCCAATTCTTTTAATTTTATATTATCAAGCTTCATAAGCTATTCATTTCGTTAAATTTATCCTCAATTATACGATAAACTTTACTTGCCAGCTCAACTTCATCACCAGACTTTAGACCATCTGTAGGAATTGGTCGATGAACAAACATTCTCATTCTACCTGGTGTCCCTTGAGGAATAAATTCACCACAAGGCAATCTTTTCCAATTATCAGGCAAAGTAATTGGAACAATTTCTAGCCCATGCTCTATGGCCATCTTAAAAGGACCCATCTTAAATTTTCTCATCAGAGGCACCTCATTGCCTATGCCACCTTCAGGGAAGTTAAGCAAACTTATTCCACTTTTTAATTTTTTGTGAGCTAAATAATATGCTCGTTTAGCTCCCTCTTTGGAACTTCGATCTACTGGCATGTCAATCGTCCTGAAAAAAATTCTAAATAATGGAATATCTGACAACTCTTTTTTTGCCATAAAACTAAAAAAATAAGGCATTTGAGTATTTACAGACACAATATCAAAATAGGAAAAATGATTTGGAGTGAATATATAAGTCTTATTTTTTTGTAATGGTTCCTCATATTCAGTCTTTCCATACAGACCCGAGATTATCATGAGTATTTTACCCCATATTTTTCTTAGATAATGTGCTTTGGGATACCATTTTCCTCTGGATAAAAGAATCAAAAAAGCAGGGTATAAAATCAGAAAAATTAGTACAAAACTTACAAAAAAATAGATTGTCCAGATGTACTTTAGTATACGTTTAATCAAGATAGCTGGTCAGATAATTTATGAATTTGGGAATTAATAAAATCATTTAGAGGTTTTTCTGCCATCATTCTCATCATCATGTTTAAGTCGGCATTAATAATAGCTTGTATTTGAGATTGATTATCCTTTATTGATTGAATATTCCAATGAATATCAAACTTAAACGGGACCCTATTTTGGGGTACCATAATAATTTTATGAGGACTTTCCGATTCTACTACAGCAAGTTCAAGTTTACCAATACCTTGAATATCTAATATAACCTGATTATTCATCACCTGAAAACTCTTAACATTTATTGGCATTAAATCTTCAAAATTTGATAATTCAGACAAATAGTTAAAAACATCTTTTGTGGATTTATTCGTAGAGATTGTTTTACTTTTTATTGTTAACATTATTGTTTATACATCATATTACTAGCAATAAAAGCTGCCATTAAAATAGAAACGATTAACCCAGTAACCAAGCTACTTCCAATATTCATCATTGCATAACCAGCAGGTTTGTATTGAGCTGCTATTTGACTTTTTATTTCTTCGAGTTCCATAGCCTTGTCAGCAGGTTTTATTTCATCATCCTGTTGTACTTTTTTGGCAGCTTGTTTATAAGCAATTTCTACTTTTGATTGATAGAATTCACCATTTGGAAAATACAATAACATAAAAGTAATTATCATAACAATTGCACGAACTATTGAAATAACTCCACCAGTCAATATAGTTCGAGCGATGCTTATCGTGCCCCCAAGTAATTTTTTAGCTAAAATAAGTCCCAAAACTATGCACAAAGTCAGAATCAATATTTTTGAGAGAAACATGGTATTGGCATTTGACTCAGAACTCTTGAAAAATAGATATTCTAAAATCGCAGATAAAATTCCCGCCAAAATTCCAAAAATCCAACTTGATTTTTGCATAGCAAATTATTAAGATTTTTTTAAAGTATTAATAGTCTTTATTATCCTCACGATTGGTATACTCGTCAAAATCATATTCAGGCATAAGTTCACTTTTAACATGATTTACTGTCTGAGTAAATGCCTCAGAAAATTTATTAAAATCTTCTTTATACAAAAATATTTTATGCTTGACATATCCCTCAAACTTTTTCTTACTCTCAGTGATGGTAATATAAAAATCCTCACCTCTGGAAGTATTGCTTTTCTTTACATCAAAAAAATACGTTCTTTTTCCTGCTCTTACTCTCCTAGAGAATACTTCTTCTCTCTCATAATTTGAATCACTCATGAATTATAACTTTTTATTAATCATACAAAATAACGCAAAAAAAACATATCTGTATTTTAGTGTATTCAGGTTTTATCTGAAAACTCCGATTGTTTTTCATATAACATGGTATAGAATGCACAAGAATCCTTAAGGTATTCATGTGATCCTGATTTAATAATTTTACCCTGATCTAAAAAAATTATATGGTCGCAATCTTGAACCGTGGAAATTCTATGACTTATAAATATGGTTGTATTATTAGTATTCCATGATTTGATATTCTGTTTTAACTTAAGCTCAGTTTTTGTATCCACGGCCGATAAACCATTATCAATTAGTAAAACACTAGGTTTTCTTATCAAGGCTCTAGCAATGGACATCCTTTGTTTTTGTCCACCACTTAAGGTAATTCCTCTTTCACCTAGTACAGTTTCAATCCCATTAGGGAAAGAATTAATTTCATTTTCTAGTTCTGAACAAATAATCACTGCATTCAAATTATTATAATCACTCTGGGAATTAGCACCAATAAGAATGTTATTTCTAACTGTATCAGAAAATAAAAAAATATCCTGTGAAACATATCCAAAAATCGCACTTAAGCTTTTTCTGTTATAATCTTGTATCGGTATTCCATCGATTTTTATGTTCCCTTTGGATGGTTTGTAAATACCCATTAATAGCTTTGATATTGTGCTTTTACCACTTCCAGTTGCACCAATAATCCCAATTTTTTTCTGAGCATCGATTACAAAATTGACTGATTTTAGTACCCAAGGTGTTTTCTCGTCATAGCGAAACCAAACATCCTTAAATTCAATCTGATTTGATAATTTTTTGATTGTAGATTTACCAATATGCTTTACTGATTGGATGTTCATAAACTCATCAATCCGGCGTTGAGATGCAGCCCCTCTCTGAACTAATGAGGTAACATATCCCAAGCTAGCAACTGGCCAAGTTAGCATGTTAACATAAATAATGTATTCTACTATATTTCCTAATGAAAATTGACCTTTTACTACTGCATTACCTCCTACATAAATTGTGATTAAGATACTCATTCCAATCAATGCCAAAACTAGAGGCATAAATACACCATTAACCCTTACAAGTGACATATTATCATTTTTATAATCTTGATTTAGTCTCTCAAAATCTCTAATAAAATGATCCTCAGCAGCATATGATTTAACAACCTGAATTCCAGAAAATGTCTCTTGAACAAATGAGGTTATCTTGGATAGTCGTTTTTGAATATAGTCGCTTCTTTTGTTTATCGCATCACTAACCAAGTAGATTAACATAGCAAGAATTGGCAGTGGAGTAAGCACATATAAAGTAATTGAACTATTAATATAAAACATAATAGATACCACCATAAATATCATACATGTTAGGTTTAATGAGTACATGATGGCAGGTCCGGTGAACATTCTAACTTTAGAAACATCATCGCTAATTCTGTTCATTAAATCCCCTGTATAATTTTTTGCATAGAAATCTTGTCCCAAGGATTGATAATGTTTGAAAATATCATTTTTCTGATCATATTCAATGTACCTAGACATAACAATAACTGACATTCTCATAAAATACATACAGACACCCTTTAGCAAAGCAGCAAACAAAATCAATCCACCTGATAGAATTGCGATTCCCAATTCATCATGAAAATATGCAGGTAGTAGTTCAATATATTTTGGAAGCTTTTCCCCTTTTAATTTGAGCAATACCCCGTCAATTGACACCCGAACAATAGGAGGTATAAATATTGCAAAAATGTTAGATAATACAATAAATAAGAAACCCGTAATTAGATACCTTTTGTAATTAACAAAATATTTTAATAAGGATAGGAGTGATTTCAAATGATGAAGTATTAAGGTATTTAAAATGGTATATTTTTGTGGCAAATCTAGCATATAAATATTCCCAAAAATTTTGAATCAGAACAAAATAGAACATTATTTAGTTGTTATTGTCTGCATAATTCTATCAACATTTTTAATGCTATTAGCCTCTCAATCCATGGGTTTGTCTGGGGGTTCAGATTCTTATGCTCATTATTTAATAGCTAAAAACACATGGAATCACCCAAGTTTATTTTTAGATCAATGGGGAAAACCTCTATACAACCTAATAGCATCACCTTTTGCTCAATTTGGTATAAATGGTGTCATATGTTTGAATATTTTGTGTTTAATTGTTTCGGGGTTACTGGTCTACAAAATCACTCCTAAAATTAATCTCAAATTTGCTTTTTTAGGTTTTTTATTGACCGTTTTTAGTCCTGTTTTTTTAGACAATACCATATCGTCACTCACAGAACCTCTTTGTGCTTTACTTGTGATATTGACAATTTACCTATTTGTCTTCAAAAAATACAATTTGACGGCAGTTCTGGCTGGATTTTTACCCTATTCAAGATCTGAGGGATTCATAGTTCTTGGTATTGTGGCAATTATTTTGATAATAATAAAAAAACAATACAAACTAATACCCTACTTGTTTATAGGAAGTTTATTCCTAAACACCTTAGGTTGGGTTATTGATGGCGACCCTTTCTGGGTGATCACTCAAAACCCATATATCAATTTTGAATTATCAGGCATTAATATATGTGGGAATGGAGGTCTATTTCATTATATGTATGCAGGACATTACACCTTTGGTTTCTTTGTCTGCATCATTATTCTGTTGACTATCTGCTCTTTTTTTGGAGAACTAATTTTAGTTAATAAGTCTGTAAACTATAACATGCTATTAATTATCATGATATTTTTAACCTATTTTGGAGCTCATGTCTTCATTTGGTGGAAAGGTATGATGGGAAGTTGCGGATATGTTAGAGTAATGACTGTAATTGCTCCTATTGTCTCCATAATCGTTGTTTATGGAATGAACAAATTGAATCAACTATTTTTTAAAATGTTTCCAAAATTTGGAAAAAATATTTCTAAAATTATAATTTTACTACTAATTATTAATACCATATATACACCTTATAGATATCATGACTACAGGTACCCATTAGCCATATCCAAAGAACAGGAGCAATATCACAAGCTATTAAGTTGGTATGAAAATCAAGATTTTGAAAATAGAACTAAAATTTACCTCTACCCCTATTTTTCAATTATTGCTGGTATTGATCCATACAATCAAAAGGAACATTTAGATTTTTGGGCATCTAGCTTACAGTTTTCTAAAAAGGGTGATATCTTAATATGGGATAGTCATTTTGGACCAAATGAATCAGGTACACCATTGGCTGATCTAGAATCTGATAAATCATGGAACAAAATACATAATATTATTCCTGAAAAAACATTTTTGACAATGAATGATCAGCCTTTTGAAATACATGTATTTGAAAAAGTTGATTAGGAAATAGATTTATTAAATAATATCTAATTTAATAGTTAGGTTTGCCGCAATTTTGTTCAATGATAAATAGAAGACTAATACGAATCAAAACATTCCAATCTCTCTTTGCAGAGTTTGACGGTAATGAAACCTCTGCTACACATATTCAAAAGTCTGTTAAAAAATCTATAAGGGATATGGAACAAAACTTGCTAACTGTCTTGTCATTTGGCCCAGAGCTAGCCCATTTTATTTTAACCGATCATAACCCGACTGATTATAAATACAAAACATCATCGGAAGATTTAAAGTCATTTCAAATTTTTACCAAAAATACTTTCCTCGAAATCCTGGCTGATGATGAAAAAATATCCAACTACTTATCTAAACCTAAATTGAGTTGGTCACAGGAAAAAGAAATATTATTTGTCATTTATAAAGAAATTAAAAAATCTGAAGAATACAAAGCGATATTAGCATCCGACTTAGGACCGAGTGATTTTTTTAAATTCAGTCATTTTATATACAAGTATCTAATTTTAAATTCTGTTGAATTTGAGCATTTGATGGAAGAAAAAAATATTTACTGGTATGATGAAAAAATTCCAATTTTAAAAAGTCTAGAGAAAATTTTTGATGAATATGAACAAAATAAAAAAATTATTTTGCCTAAGTTATTCAAAAACGAAAAAGAAGACCTAAGAATGGTAGACGATTTAATCTCCTCATACCTTGAAAATAAAAAAGAGATCGAAAACTCATTAGCTAAATATACTCCCGAATGGGATAACGATAGAATCACCAAAATTGACTATACATTAATGCTTATGGCACTAACTGAATTTAGATATATGCCACATATACCTGTAAAAGTTTCTTTGAATGAGTATATCGAAGTTGCCAAAATGTACAGCACTCCAAAAAGTTCAAAATTCATCAACGGCACACTCGACAAAATTTTACATGATTGGAATAAACAAAATTTGATCCATAAAAAAGGTAGAGGTTTGATAGGATAAACATCAAAACCATTATAAATTTGTATAATCAATCATAATATGTTTAGAAATAATATTATTTACACAGCAGTACTATTAATGGCATTGGTATCCTGCGATCAAAGATCAAAAGGAAATAAGAGTCTTAATAGTAATGTCATTGAGACAGATCAAATATCAAACAAAGAACCAATTATCAGTTTTGATAAAAAAACCTGGGACTTTGGGACAATAGTTGACGGAGAGGTAGTTGAACATACTTTCCGTTTTACAAATACGGGTTCAAAAGATCTTGTAATATCTAGTGCTTCTGCGAGTTGTGGATGTACTATACCCAATTGGCCAAAGGAACCAATTGCTCCAGGAGACAAAGGTGAGATCAAAGTTGAATTCAATAGCAACGGTAAAAAAGACCTGGTAACAAAGGATATTACCATATTAGCAAATACAAATCCTGTAAAGACAATACTTCAAATCAAAGTATTTGTAGAAAAAAAATCATAATATGAGCAGTTTATTATTCCCAATACTACTAATTGCAGTAATGTATATCTTCTTTTTCCTTCCTCAGATTAAGAAGCAAAAAAAACAAAAACAATTCATCTCAGAATTAAAAAAAGGAAACAAAATTGTCACCAATGGTGGTATTCACGGTAAAATAGTTGAGCTTAAAGATCTTACTGCTGTTATCGATACTGGAGGTGGTGCAAAATTTAAAATTAATAGAGCGGCAATAAGTATGGAAGCCTCAGAGCTCCTAAATACTTCAACCGAAGAGTAACATTCTGATGCAGCATCTAAGAATAGGAATTACAGGAGGTATAGGTGCTGGCAAGTCAACAGTGTGCAAAATTTTTAACCAAATTGGAATTCCCATATATGATGCAGATTTTCGAGCTAAATGGCTCATGAATAACAACCCGGAACTAAAAGAGGCTATTAGAAAAAGCTTTGGTTGGGATTCCTACACTAGAAAAGATGACCTAAACAGAGACTATCTAGGTAAAGTTGTTTTTAATAATGAAGAAAAATTAAAAAATCTCAACAATATAGTACATCCTGCAGTAATCATAGATTTTGAGCTATGGACTCAAGAACACAAACATGAGCCCTATTCCCTAAAAGAGGCCGCACTTTTATTTGAGAGTAATAGTTACAAAAACTTACATAAAGTAATTGTAATCAATTCTCCAATTGAAACACGTATCGAACGAGTTGTAAAAAGAGATCACGTTAAAAGAGAGGATGTTTTAAAGCGAATAGAAAATCAATCTACCGACCGAGAACGAATGGAAAAAGCAGATTGGATAATCTATAATGACGGTATTCGTTCATTGATAGAACAAACTATGAATATTCATAATAAAATTTTAGAAATTAGAGACCAAGAGACTATTCCATTTAAAATTTAAATTCATGAATAAAACTCGCTTACTTAATCACGACGAAATAAATCTTAAATTAGATCGTATGGCATGGCAAATTCTTGAGAGTCATGTCAAATCAAATCTCATTATTTTGGTCGGATTAATTAACAGAGGTGCTACACTAGCTGAAAAATTAAAAAATATCATTGAAAAACACTCTGATACTAAGGTAATACTATCACCTATTGATCTTGATAAAAGCTCACCGTTGAACTCGAAAATCACTATGGATAATTCAAATGTCTTAAAAGATAACCCTGTTGTACTTGTTGACGATGTACTTAACTCAGGTGTTACATTAGCAGCAGCACTTAAAGAGGTGCTAAAATATATGCCAAAAAGTGTTATGACTGCTGTTTTAGCAAATAGAGCACATCATAAATTTCCAATACAAGCAAATTTTGTAGGTTTATCTCTCTCAACCACATTGAAAGATCATATTTTATATGAAGAAAAAGACGGAAAGATGAGTGTTTACCTGATTTAAACCCATGAAAACACAATTTTGTATGAATCTGTAACTCATACTATCAATTATCAATACCTTTGTAATCATGATTAATTCTTTGAAAGACACAATATTGAATGCCTGGGATGATCGAACTCTCTTGAAGAAAAAAGATGTTCAGAAAGCAATTCGAGATGTAATTGAAAAGATAGATAAAGGTCTACTAAGATGTGCAGAATTAGATGATAAAAAGAAATGGCAAGTCAATGATTGGGTCAAGAAAGCTGTCTTACTTTACTTTCCCATACAAAAAATGAAAACCATTGAAGTGGGACCTTTCGAGTTTCACGATAAGATGCTTCTCAAAAAAGACTTTTCAGCTCAAGGTATCCGGGTGGTTCCTCATGCAATTGCAAGATATGGATCGCACATTGCCTCGGGTGTGGTCTTAATGCCTAGCTATGTAAATATTGGTGCATTTGTAGATTCTGGAACAATGGTAGACACCTGGGCAACTGTCGGAAGCTGTGCCCAAATAGGTAAAAATGTTCACTTAAGTGGTGGTGTTGGTGTTGGTGGAGTATTAGAACCTGTTCAGGCTGCTCCAGTAATCATTGAGGACAATTGCTTTATTGGCAGTAGATCTATTATTGTTGAAGGAGTTCATGTTGAAACTGAGGCTGTAATTGGTGCAGGTGTAACCTTAACACAAAGCACAAAAATTATAGATGTTTCAGGAGATGAACCAATCTATTACAAAGGGCGAATTCCGGCTAGATCCGTTGTAATTCCTGGTAGTCTGCAAAAAGAATTCCCTGCAGGTAACTTCGGTGTAAGTTGTGCCTTAATAATCGGTACACGAAAGGCCTCAACTGATAAGAAAACCTCATTAAATGATGTATTACGAGATTTTCAAGTACCTGTTTAAATGAGAATAGGTTTTGATGCTAAACGATATTTCAACAATTTTACTGGTCTAGGTAATTACTCCAGATGGTTAATAAATAATTTAAATGATCAAATACCACAATCAATATTCCTATTTCATTCAAAAAAACTAAAAGAAAGCAAGGATAATAAAACAGTCATTACCCCAAAAATTCCAATTTTAAAAGCTATCTGGAGAAGTTGGTTTGTTGTTCGAAATTTAAAAAAGGAAAAAATTAATATTTATCATGGCCTTAGTAACGAACTCCCATTTGGCATACACAAAACAGACATAAAAACCGTGGTAACTATCCATGATTTGATCAACAAAAGATATCCAGAAAACTACGCTCTAATTGATCGATGGGTTTATGACATTAAACTTAGATATGCTCAAAAACACGCGGATATAATTATCACTGTTAGCGAACAAACTAAAAAAGATATCATTCATTTTTACAAAACAGATAAATCCAAAATTAGAGTAATTCCTATTGGACTTTTGAAGAAAAAAATTTCTCCCAAGAAAGCTGAAAAACCATATATTTTATGTGTAAGTAGCTTTACAAAAAGAAAAAATATAAGGAGCCTACTTGAGGCATTTAAAGCTATAGATTCTGAAAAAATAAACCTAAAAGTTGTTGGTAGTCACGGTAATACATCAAATGAAATGATTAGCTTAGCAAAAAAAGACCCTCGAGTTCAGCTACAATTTAATGTCTCTAACAAAAATCTTAATGAACTTTACAGTAAATGTGAATTTTGTATTTATCCCTCTTTGTTTGAGGGCTTTGGTATTCCAATATTAGAAGCATTTTCATTTGGAAAAACAATTGCAACATCTAATATTAGCAGCATGCCTGAAGTTGGGAAGAAAGCAGCAATATATTTTGACCCAAAAGATCATTCTAGCATCCGTCAAGCAATTATCAAACTTATGGATAAAGACATTCGAAATGAATTCGAAAAAAAAATACCAGCAACACTTCAATTATTTGACTCAAACAAGCTGATTGATAAATACAAATCAACATACGACGAATTAATGACTACAATATGACAATTGTTTAACTTTTTTGAAACTAACTTCGTATTAAGTAATTGGACCTTTATTTAACCAATTGGTTTACAATAAGTTCCGTTATTTAGTTTTAGTTTTTGGTTTAAAAAAGAGGGTTAAAACCCTCTTTTTTTGTTTAAGAATTATGCTCATTTTTTCTATCTATTTAAACATAATCTAAAAAGATTTCATTATGTTAATTATTTGGTAAAACTCTCTTCCTATTAATTAAATTTCAAGGTATTTTTGCCAGCAATAAAATTAACTCGAAAAAATAAAGAGTATAGATGTCAATAATAATCAAAAATCCTGTCAAATTACTATTTGTATTATTTGGCCTTTTCTTCTTTCAAAATTCTCAAGCTTACAAAAACAAACTAACTAGACCAATTGATGGCATTGAGGGAACAGACGAATTAATCAAGCAAGGAAGTGAATTATTTTCTGCTAATTGTGCATCCTGCCATGCCTTGAAAGGTAAAGTAGTAGGTCCAGCACTTGAAGGTGTAATTGATAAATATGAGGAAGACTATGCTTGGTTAAACGCATGGATTAAGAATAGCCAAAAATTAGTCAAATCAGGAGATGAAAGAGCTGTTGCTATTTACAATGAATACAATGGCCAAGCTATGAACATTTTTGAAAACCTTAAAGATGAAGAAATTACATCGATTCTCATGTGGATCGATAATGGTGGTGACGGTGACAGTCCAGCTGCCAATACAGATGAAAGCTTAAATTCCAACCAACCTGTTTTTAATGAGTCTCTTTTCAACAACATTAACTGGGCCATTGTTCTCCTTTCATTTTTAATATTTCTTATCATAGTAATGATTTTTGGAATACTCGAATTAGTTTCGAATGTTACTGGTAGAGAAGTCATCAATTGGAACAACATTAATGCTTTTATGATGCTCGTTTTTTTGATAGGCTTTTTTGGATTAGTAATCTATGAATATAATATTCATAGTGAGTTTTTACTACCTGAGTCTGCTTCAGAACATGGTATAGAGATGGATAAAATGATGAAATGGACATGGGTAGCTACACTTCCCGTTTTCTTCATCACACAATTTCTCTTATTTTTCTTTTCTTTCAAATACCGACAAAAACCTGGAAGAAAAGCTTATTTCTTATCTCATAATAACAACTTAGAATATGTCTGGACATTGGTTCCAGCTGTCGTTCTTGCGATTTTAGTTTCAGGAGGATTCAAAATGTGGAATAAGATTTTACGTTCTGATGATAGCAAAAATGCAAAACAAATTGAAGTTTTTGCATATCAGTTTGGATGGAACGCTAGATACCCCGGCAATGATGGTAAACTTGGAAAAGCAAATTACAATCTAATTAACGGTATTAATCCATTGGGAGTTGCTAACAGAAACCACGCTAATGAGCTTATCAAAGAACTCCAGGAAGACATTTACTCCATGGAAAACACCATATCAAAGCTTCCTAAAGAACTGGCAAAATTAAAGTCAGCACTTGGTGGACGGGTTGGTGATGATCATGAAGCACATCTAAGGAAAATTGATTCGTATGAATCTGGTGATGTTGAAAATGACCTAAGATTAACCATTCGTGCTCGGAACACACAAATAGAACGATTAACTGGAGCACTAAAAATAAACGAAGGATCAATGTTTACCGGAGAAGGTGATGATGATCAAGTTGTTCAAGAAATTCATCTTATTAAGGACCAGCCAATTAGATTAAAATTTAGAGCAAGAGATGTTATACATTCTGCATACCTGCCCTACTTTAGAACTCAAATGAACGTTGTTCCAGGCTTACCTACAGAATTCACCTTTACTCCCATTAAGTCTACAGAGGAAATGAGAGCTATCAAAGGGGACCCAGAGTTTGACTACTATCTAATCTGTAATAAAATATGTGGAAATGCTCATTTCAATATGAAAATGAAAGTTGTTGTTGAAGATGAAGCATCCTACAATGAATGGATTAAACAGCAAACAAGTCTTTTTGCCGAAGAAAATACAAAAGCAGAAGACTCAGAAATCACAACCACAGAAAAAGAAATTTTAGCTATTAATTAATAAATATTTTAAAAATATGAGTTCATCAGTTGCACACGCGGAACATCACCATAAGGAAACATTCTTATCAAAATACGTTTTCAGTATGGATCACAAGATGATATCCAAACAATTTTTAATTACTGGTATAATCATGGGAGTAATCGGAATGGCAATGTCTATTGCTTTTCGTCTTCAACTTGCTTATCCAGACACATCATTCCCGATACTGGAATGGTTCTTTGGTAGCAAATGGGCACCAGATGGAAAATTAGACGCAGGATATTACATGGCTCTTGTAACTATGCACGGTACAATAATGGTATTTTATGTACTAACAGCAGGCCTTAGTGGAACATTTGCCAATTTACTTTTACCATTACAAATCGGAGCAAGAGATATGGCATCTCCGTTTATGAATATGCTTTCATATTGGTTCTTTTTATTGAGCAGTATAGTTCTATTATCATCATTATTTGTTGAGACCGGACCTGCCTCAGGTGGATGGACCATTTACCCCCCTTTAAGTGCATTGCCGAAAGCTATGCCTGGTTCTGGAATGGGTATGACACTATGGCTAACTGCCATTGTTCTATTTATTGTCTCATCACTTTTAGGTGGTATCAATTATATAAGTACTGTTCTAAATATGAGAACCAAAGGAATGTCTATGACAAGACTACCACTAACTGTTTGGGCACTATTTTTAACTGCAGTTCTTGGTTTATTATCATTTCCAGTTTTATTAGGTGGCGGTTTGTTGTTATTATTTGATAGAGGTTTCGGGACAAGTTTTTATTTATCGGATATATATCTGGGTTCGGCAGGTGCTTTAGAACATACTGGTGGAAGCCCAATCTTATTCCAACACTTATTTTGGTTCCTCGGACACCCTGAAGTATATATCATTATAATGCCTGCTCTTGGGATAACATCCGAAATAATCGCTGTTAACTCAAGGAAGCCAATATTTGGGTATACCGCTATGGTTATCTCACTAATGGGTATTGCTTTCTTATCGTTTATCGTATGGGGACATCACATGTTTATAACTGGGATGAATCCTTTGCTTGGTGCTGTATTTTTAGTGACTACACTTATTATAGCCGTCCCCTCTGCTGTCAAAACATTTAATTATCTAGCCACACTATGGAGAGGAAATATCAGATTCACTAATGCAATGATGTTTGCTATAGGTTTAGTATCTTTTTTCATATCTGGTGGATTAACTGGAATATTTTTGGGTAACGCTACTTTAGACATTCAATTACACGATACTTATTTTGTAGTTGGTCACTTCCATATTGTAATGGGTTGTGCTGCAATATTTGGAATGTTGGCAGGAATCTACCACTGGTTTCCAAAAATGTTTGGTCGAATGATGAATAAGCCTCTAGGATACATCCATTTTTGGTTCACATTTATTTCTGCATACTTGGTATTTTTTCCTATGCACTTCATGGGGCTTGCCGGTGTACCAAGAAGATACTATGCATTTACATTATTGCCCGAATATGGTGTTTGGTTTGATGTAAACGTTGTAATGACACTCGCTGCAATTTTAGGTGGTATCGCTCAAATCATATTTTTATACAACTTCTTTTCAAGTATTTTTATTGGGAAAAGATCTGGCACTAATCCATGGCAAGCTAATACTTTAGAATGGACTACACCCGAAGAAAGAATTCACGGAAACTGGCCAGGAGAAATACCTACAGTATATCGTTGGGCGTACGATTACAGTAATCCTGCATATGAAGAAGATTTCATGATGCAAAATGTTCCAGATGAGGGAGTTGAAGAAGAGCTTTTTGAAACACCAAAAACAAAAATCAATAAAACATCTAAAAAGCCAAAGACAGAAGCAGTAACCCTATTTACGCTGATAAAAAACTGGCTTAAACCAAATACAATATAAAAAAAAGCCATCTTCAGATGGCTTTTTTTATCAAACCATACCTGTGAATTCAAGAAATTACAGATTATTTAACTGGCTTTCGATATTCTTTATCTTCATGCTGTTTGTAATTGGAGGTCTAGTAAGGAGTACTGGTAGTGGAATGGGCTGTCCAGATTGGCCCAAGTGCTTTGGCCAATATGTGCCACCCTTATCTGAAAAAGAATTACCCAAAAACTACGAAGAATACTTCAAAAACCAACGCCTTGCTAGAACTAAACGATTTACCCAACTACTTCAACTATTTGGATTTTCTGACAAAGCAAATCAAATCCAACAAACTACCCAATTGAGTGAAAGTCATAAGTTTAACGTATTAAAAGCATATGTTGAATACATAAATCGATTATGGGGTGCCCTCACAGGTATCATCGTTTTTATTTGCACCATCCTCTCATTCCATTATTTAAGAAAGGAATGGAAAGTCTTTATTTTTACTTTATTGGGCTTTTTAGCAGTTTTTTTTAATGCATTATTAGGAGCAGTTGTTGTAAATAGTAATCTCATCGGAGGTATTGTAACCGCTCATTTTATTGCAGCTTTTGCCTCCATCAGTTTTTTCATGATTGCACGTCGATTATCTGGTAATTCAATAACTATAAATTTTCCAAGCCCATGGATAAGCATATCACTTATGATCTTTGCAACTATCCAAGTAACTATAGGGGCACTAGTCAGAGAATCCTTCGAGCTAAATATTGGAAGAATGACTTTAGATAAGACCATTGAGTCGCTATACCCAAATCTACACTATCACGGCATTTTTGGTGTGATTATTATGTCTTTGAGTATCCTTCAATTAATCAAAGTTCCAAAAGACGAAAAAATTAATAAATATGTTATGTTATTAGTGATTTGCTCAGTTGCTCAAATGATAATTGGCCCGCTATCGCTTTTTAAGTCTTTTATCGAAATTTCAAAACTGTTCCATATAAGTTTTGGTGCAGGTATTTACGTTATACAATTTTATATTTGTACTAGATTTTTGAACATCAAAAAAAGTTAACTATTCATCCATTGAAAACAACCACAATACATACTAAACCAGAAGGTTTAAAATCTAAAATGGCTGACTATAGCCAATTGATTAAGTTCAGACTCACATTTACAGTAGTTTTTTCTTCTTTATTAGGGTTTTTACTGGGTGTTGAAGGAGATATTAACTGGTTTTTACTAAGTGCATTAGCTCTTGGTGGTTTCCTCGTTGTTGCTTCCTCTAACGGTATTAATCAAATTATCGAAAAAGACTTTGATAAGCTAATGACCAGAACTGAAAATAGACCAATTGCTCAAAATAGGATGAGTATCCTTGAGGCAGGTATTTTTTGTGCAATAACAGGAATCATCGGAGTAAGCATTCTTGGTTTATATCTAAATACTTATTCAGCATTATTAGGATTTGCATCGCTAATGAGTTACGCATTTATATACACACCCCTCAAAAAAGTATCTAATTTGGCTGTACTTGTAGGAGCATTCCCCGGTGCTATTCCGCCACTGTTAGGTTGGGTGGCAGCAACTGGAGAATTTACCTATGCCGCAGTTATTTTATTTCTGCTTCAATTTTTCTGGCAATTCCCTCATTTCTGGTCTATTGCATGGATTCTTAATGATGATTACAAGAAAGCAGGATACCAATTACTTCCCTCTTCTAATGGACGAAGTAAAGAATCAGCAACACAAATTATTTTATATTCAGCAGTTTTAATTCCATTAAGTTTACTTCCACATATTTTCGGACTTTCTGGACAATTCAGTATGATTATTGTAATAGCAGGAAGCATTTTTCTTACTTTGTTAAGCTTCAAATTATACCGTTCATTAAGTATTAAAGATGCCAAGCGACTCATGATTGCCTCTATACTATATAACCCACTAGTATTGATATCATTACTCATAGATAAAGTATAAAAAATGACCACACAACTCCAAGAGCGTAAAGCAACAGTAAACCCTAAGAAATTTAGTCTATGGCTACTATTACTAGGAATTTTAATGCTTTTTTCGGGATTGACTAGTGCCTATATTGTACGAAAAGGAGATGGAAATTGGTTTGACTTTGAGTTACCACCCATATTCATGTACTCTACTATAATCGTATTACTGAGCTCTTTAACCATGATATGGGCATATAGAGCTGCAAAAAGAGATGATATTACTGGAATTAAGATAGGGCTTGCAGCCACAATTATATTGGGTACAGCGTTTGTTATATCTCAATACATAGGATGGGTTACATTATCTGACCAGGGTCTTCATTTTGTCAATCCAAAATACGGTGATAGAGTTTCTGCCTCTTTTTTAATAGCTATAGCTGCTATACATTTGGTGCATATCCTTGCAGGAATAGTGTATCTCATAGTCATGTTTATCAATACGTTTCGATTTAAAATTCATAAGAAAAATACATTGCAAATCAGTATGTGCAATACTTATTGGCACTTTGTTGGTTTCTTATGGGTTTATTTATATATGTTTTTATACTTTGCACCAGATTTTTAATTAATGTCTACACAAACAATATCTAACTCAAGTACATGGAAAGGTGGAAATTCACCTTTTAATGTAAGTTATGGAAAACTCATGATGTGGATTTTCCTTTTATCCGATGCTTTCACTTTTTCATCACTCTTGATTGGGTATGGTGCTATTCGATATAGCTTTCCGTCTACCCCTATCGAGCAGATTGAAGAGCTACAGTTATCATTCGGCGAAAACGTTCAAGAGAAATTTGCTCATGGAGCCGATGCTCATCACGGTGAATTTTTCATACCAGCTCTTAAAGATGCTGGGGTTTTCACAGAATTCCAATGGCCGTCACCTGACTTAGTTTTCAACCATTTTCCTTTTGCACATGGTCTTCATTTGCCTCTCATATTTGTAAGTTTAATGACACTAATCCTAATTTTAAGCAGTGTTACTATGGTACTTGGGGTTGAAGCTGGACAGCGAGGTGATAAAGATGCAGTCACCAAGTGGATGTTCTGGACTATTATTGGTGGATTTGCATTCCTCAGTTGTCAAGCTTGGGAATGGACTAATTTTATTACTGCAGGAGCTACCCCATGGGCTAATCCCTATGGTCCACCGACATTTGCAGCTCTATTCTTTTTAGTTACAGGTTTTCATGGATTCCACGTATTCTCCGGTGTTGTTTTAAATATTGTTATATTTATAAATAATATCAATGGCACATATGAAAGACGGGGACACTACGAGATGGTTGAAAAAGTAGGTTTATACTGGCATTTTGTAGATCTTGTTTGGGTATTTGTGTTCACTTTCTTTTATTTAATTTAACTATTCAAAAACTAGCAATATGTCAACACCAAATAAAAATATAGACATTCACGACGAAAAAAATTACGATCCTACAGTGTGGGTCCCTAAAGCTCATAGCCACGGAACTAAAGATATTTGGTTGAAATTTTGGATTCTATTGGGGTTAACGATTGTCGATGTGGCATTCTACTTTCTCATGGCTCCATCCATGGCTAGAAACATCATTTTCATTGCCTTAGGTGTAATCAAGGCAGTATATATAGTAGGTACGTTCATGCACATGAAACATGAGAAATTGAGTCTTGCTACCATGATTGTCCTACCAATGTTTTTCATTATTTTCTTCCTAGTTTGGATGATGTATGAAGGAAACTTCTGGGGTACATTCTAAATACACTGTTTTTTATAATGAAGCGAAGTACAGGAAAAATAATATTGGTTATTGTGTTAGCCTTACCTGTGATGCTTGCAGTTTTGCTTAAAAAATCAAAATTTGGTTACAATGAGCTTCCAATATATACTTCTGACGAAATGGGAACAGAAGTCCCATACACTATTGATAGTTTTTTATTAACTGACCAAAACAACCAACCGTTCTCCAGAGATAGCATTGGTGATAAAATATTTATTAGTAATTTTTTCTTCACGTCTTGTCCAGATGTTTGCCCTACCATCAATGGTCACATCAAAATTGCTACCCAAAAACTAGAGAATAGTACAGACATACTCTTTCTATCTCATACTGTAGATCCTTATAATGACTCCGTATCTGTTTTGAAAAACTATGCCGAGATGTTTGAGGTTAATGATAATCAGTGGAAATTCTTAACCGGCAAAAAAAGCACTATCTACCACCTTGCTAGGGATAGCTACAAAGCAGTAATACAAGAGGTTCCCGACACTAATTCTTTCATTCACAGTGAGAAAATTATGTTAATTGACAAACAATTTCGAGTTAGAGGAATTTATAATGGTATGAACTTTGATGAAATAATGGACCTAATTAAAGATGCAAGATTTTTGCTTAAAACATATGCTGATCAAAGAAAAAAATGAAAAAAATTAATGATAAGGTTTTCTTCAGAATTGCTTTAGTTATATCTATTGTAGTTTTCATACTAGTAATTATACTCAATAGAAGAATACTTAACCCACCAACAGAATTTCCAGACTTCATATATAACTTACCAAAACTACATGCATCTATTAATGGTATTTGCTCCGTACTTTTATTGATATCACTTCAGGCTATTCGCTCTAGAAAGATACAATTACACAAAATATTAAATATCACCACATTTGCTCTATCAGCTATATTCTTAATTAGTTATGTGATATATCACTTTTTTGTACCTGAAACCACTTTTGGTGGCTCAGGCATATTGCAATACGTTTATTACACTATTCTAATTACACATATTATACTGGCAGCCTGTGTACTTCCTTTAATACTTCTATCCTTCTGGTATGCTTTGAACAACAACCTAATCAAACATAAAAAGATTGTTCGTTATACATTCCCCATTTGGTTATACGTTACTACTACAGGAGTATTAGTTTACCTGATGATTCAACCATATTATACCTTTTAAATCGCTCAGCCATGAAAAAAATTGCTTTTACATTACTAATCAGTTTAGGTACAATCACAAATGTTTTTGCTCAATGCCCCATGTGTAAGACCGCTGTTGAAAGTGGCATGGAAGATGGACACACCAAAGGTAAGGGCCTCAACGATGGTATACTATATCTCTTAGCGACACCATATTTAGCCATAGCTTTTATTGGTGGAGCCTGGTACTACAAACGAAACAAAAAATCAGAATGAGTGCTCTCATCGCCTTGATTAAAGGAGAATGCCCTCAATGCAGAGACGGAAAAGTTTTCACGAATAAGGCAACAAATCTTAGAAAGTTTAAAAATATGCACGAAAACTGCCCCAGTTGTGGTGTGAGATTTGAATCTGAACCTGGATTCTTTTGGGGAGCTATGTATTTTAGTTATGCATATAGTGTAGCATCATTCATTCTCATTGGTTTTTTCTTCTTTAAATTGAGCGATGATGTGAATCTTACCCACTACGTTCTCAGTGTAATAATCTTCACTTTAATAACTTCACCATTATCTTTCAGGATGTCACGACTATTAATGATGTACATTGCTGCCCCTTATCGAAAATATCAAAAACCAAAAGCATAATTTTTTTTAGTTTTTCAGCTATATAAGTAAGAGGAGTTAATATTAAAAAAACATAGAGTCATTTTAAATATTTCAATTTTAAGAAGCTGCTACTTGATCAACTCCATTGATAACATTGTAGATTTTACCTTCTATCTCGTCCATCATCTCTGGATTATCTAATAGTAATTGTTTAACAGAATCTCTGCCTTGCCCTAACCGTGTTTCACCATAACTAAACCAACTTCCGCTCTTTTTGATAATTTCATTTTCAACACCCAAGTCTATAATTTCTCCAACTTTAGATATTCCTTGGCCGTACATAATATCAAACTCAACCACTCTAAAAGGAGGAGCAACCTTATTTTTCGCTACTTTAACCTTAACACGATTACCAATAATATCTACTCCATCTTTTATACTTCCTATTCTTCTAATATCTATTCTAACAGATGAGTAAAATTTAAGAGCATTACCTCCCGTGGTTGTCTCGGGATTACCAAACATTACCCCTATTTTCTCTCTCAATTGATTAATAAAAATACAGATACAGCCTGTTTTGTTAATTGTTCCTGTGAGTTTTCTTAGAGCTTGTGACATGAGTCTTGCATGAAGACCCATTTTTGAATCCCCCATATCTCCCTCTAGCTCAGCTCTTGGTACTAAAGCGGCAACAGAATCAATAACGATTACATCAATTGCCCCTGAACGAATTAAGTTGTCAGCAATTTCCAATGCTTGCTCACCATCATCAGGCTGAGATATAAGAAGCTCGTTTGTATCCAAACCTATTTTTTCTGCATAAAATTTATCAAATGCGTGCTCTGCATCAACAAAAGCACACAACCCCCCTTTTTTCTGAGCTTCAGCAATACAATGCATCGCCAATGTGGTTTTTCCAGATGATTCTGGTCCATATATTTCAATAACCCTACCTTTCGGAAATCCACCAACTCCAAGACCTATATCAAGTCCTAAAGACCCTGTAGATATAGCGTCTACTTTAACTACATTATCATCATCCATTTTCATGACGATACCCTTACCATAAGACTTCTCCAACTTATCTATGGTCATCTTCAAGGCTTTTAACTTTTCTGTATTCTCGTTTTTTGACATTATTATTATCTAAACTTATTTAACCAAATATATACTTTAGTAACTACACATACAACTATTGGAAAAGGTGTTGATATAATAAAATTTTAGAGTTTAGGGATAACTATTCCAAGGTATAAATTCGTTTAAAATTATATAATACAATGTTTAAACTCAGTAAAGTTTTTTTCTTAATTTTCATATTAGCATTGCTACATTTAAAGACTTATGGACAAATTACCGATGGAGATACTAATGTTGTAATTACCACAAGGTATCAACCTGATGTAATTGAAACTGCAAAGATTGAAATTACTCCTAAGTTAAATGAACCAATAGTAGATTCTCCTGCGTATGAATATAACTTCCCATCAATTTTATATAAACCAAAATCGGTCTATACACCAATAGATCCAATTTTTTTAAAACCTGAAAAAGATGAACTTTTATTTGATAACTTCACAGAAATTGGTGGAGGAAATTATCTTACATCATACTTAAACACTAGCATACATAATACACAAAACAAGTATTATTCCTATGGAGTAAATGTTATGCACCATGCTGCGAATAATTCTGACAACCCTCAAAATGCACTTTTTAGTAGAAATAGAATTAACCTTTATGGTTTAAGGGAAAAAGGTGATGACTTATATACTGAGCTTGACTTCAATAGAAATGTCGTTCATTACTATGGATATTTAGATGATCAATCAGAACATAACACCAACGCCATCAACCAAATCTACAATGACATTACTGCAAAAGCTGAATGGGATAGAAAAAAGAAACGGTTCAATAACCAAATGAATTTAATATTAAATCTTTTTGATAATTTGGGAGAAAATGAAAACACTTTAACCGTACAAAATTCATTCAACAAAAGAATTCGTTCAGATATATTTTCATTGGATCTTGGTACTACATACACTCAATTGGTCGAAAGAGCTGACTACAATCGATTTTTTATTAATCTAAAACCACACTATAACTTCAGATATAAAAAAATTAAAGTAGACCTAGGAGTGAACACCAATTACTTCTTAGATTCCAATACCAATAAAATATACATTGCACCCTATGGACACCTAGAAACAGATATCATACCCAAAAAATTTCGAGTTTATGTAAATGGTTTAGGTGATTTAAAACAAAACACGTTAAAATCACTTTCTTACGAAAATTTATTTCTTGGAGATAACAACTTTTATTCTAATCCCTATATCTGGACTTTTAGTACAGGTATGAATGGAACAATAAATAAGATTCTTCAATTGGGAATAGATATAAAACATGAGCTAATCAAGGATCAATATTTTTATATTAATGACACCAATAATCTTCGAAATTTTATAACCATATCTGACGATTTGAATAAAACTACATTATCAGGAGAGATCAAGGTTGATTTGAATAAAAATATTACATTCAATTTACTAGGCAACTACTACTCATACTCCCTTGTTAGTGAGTTAAAAGCATGGCAGATGCCTAGTTATGATCTTTCATTCATTTCCAAGACTCACATCGGTAATAAGATATACATCACAGGTAGTTATTTCGTGACAGGCTCTAGAGAGGCGACTAATCTAAAAGGAGAAAAACGGACTTTGGGTGCTATTAACGATATTAATCTGGCAATTGAATACCGATACAAATCAAATATTTCAGGATTTTTAAACTTTAATAACCTACTTAATAACCGTTATGAAATGTGGAATCACTACAGATCACAAGGTTTAAACTTATTAGCTGGAATATCATTTTCACTTTAATAAGATTTCATGGAATTTGAACTACTAATTTCTTAATATTGCATTACAATGAGTTTGACAAAAGAAATATCATTTCTATTATACAATCATAATTGTGTAATCATTCCAGATTTTGGAGCCTTTATCCTGAACGAAAAATCAGCTGAAGTTAATACCTTGACAAACTATGCATCACCCAAAAGTAGAGCAGTTTCATTTAATCAGCAAATTAGTAACAATGACGGACTACTAGCTAACCACGTCAAAATCAGCCATAAATGTTCTTACGAAGAAGCAATTGTTAAGATAAAATCTTTTGTATCAGAATTCAAGAAAAACTTACACAATCAAAAAAATTTAAGTTTTGATCAAATTGGAACCTTCTACATAACGAAAGAAGACAAGTTAATTTTTGTTCCTAATCACACCAGCAATTTTAACATGGATTCATTTGGTCTACCTAAAATCAAACTTGAATCTCAAAGTATTGAAAGTAGTAATGAATTAATTACACCAATTGCACCTTCAAAACCTCAACGGAAAGTTTATCGATCATCACCTAAAAATAAAGAAGTCTCAAAATCTAAAAAGGTAAAAACACAAGCTATAAAAGTTGAATCTAAGACATCAAAAAAATATTCAAAGCATCACCTTAAATTAGTTAATATTATAGGTTCGTTCGTTTTGATTGCTATGATTTTCAGTCTGATTAACTTCGAGTTAAACTCTTCAAATTCTAGTCTTGATCAACAATTTGCAACGATTATTGATACTAACCCAATTGAGACAGTTAAACAGTTTTCTTTAGAAGTTGAAACACCACACAAAATATTTGCAGAAGTTAATAATTTAGAGGAAGCAAGTGTTTTGACAACTCAACTCTCTAAAAAATATAAAAAAGCAGAGACTGTTAAGGGTAAAGATGGGAAATTCAAAGTATTTATAATATCCTTTTCTAATATTGAATTAGCAAAAGAATACAAATTGCTTCTTCAAAACAGAATGTATCAAAAACTATCATTAGAATAAAATGAACATATTTCTTCAACTCATCCAAAATGAGGTGACAACAACAGACACCACTGCAACTGCTGAAAACACTACCTCCAGTGCTCTGGATGCTGTAAGCTTGATTATGAAAGGAGGAATAGTAATGATTCCTATCGCTATTTTGAGCATTATAGCTGTATACCTTACCATTGAACGATATTTTACAATCAAGAAAGCAGGAGTACTCAATTCTAAATTCATGGGAAATATAAAGGGTATGGTGCTTGATGGGGATATCAAAAGTGCTCAAACACTTTGTCATAGTAATGGTACTCCTATTGGTTTAATGATTGAAAAGGGGTTATCCAGAATTGGAAAACCTCTGAAAGATATTAGTGTTGCAGTAGAAAATGTAGGTAAACTTGAAGTTTATAAATTAGAAAAAGGGATGCCTATCTTGGCAACTATATCTGGAGCTGCTCCCATGCTTGGTTTCCTGGGTACAGTGACGGGTATGATTCGAACTTTTAATCAAATGCAAGATAGTGGGCAGCAGATTACTGCTGATTTGCTAAGTGGAGGAATTGGAGAGGCTATGATGACTACTGTAGCTGGGCTTATTGTTGGTATATTCGCTTACATTGGCTATAACTTACTATCTAGTATGATCAATAAGGTAGTTTACAAAATGGAAGCTACATCTGTTGAGTTTTTAGATATTCTTCACGAACCTGCATAGAACATGAATCTCCGACCCAAGAGCAGAATAAGTACTGAATTTAATGCGTCAAGTATGACTGACATTGTGTTTCTTTTACTCATTTTTTTCATTATAATCAGCTCTGTCGTAAAAGATCCTGCCCTAAAGTTAGTTCTTCCTAAAGGCGTTAATAATGTAAATCCTGTTAATAAGGTAATCGTCGTATCAATTGATCAAAACCTAAATTATGCAATAGATGAGTATAAAACTACTTACGATAAATTATCAACAGATCTTCAAACCCAACTGAAAAATACGCCTAAAGCAACTGTAAGTATACGAGGGGATAAAAATATTCGTTATGAAGACGTCATGAATGTTGTCATGATGGCTGACAAACTTGGAGCTAAAGTTGTTTTGGCTCTGGATGGAAGTAAATAATCTAACATGATAAATTTAAGTAGATCGGAAGATAAAAAGGCACTTGCAGGTACAATTACTGTATACCTTTTGCTATTCCTCTTACTTTTTTTAATGTCCATGTTTAATGCTTGTAGTGACCTGGAGGCTGAAGAGATTAGCTCAGGTGGAGTAGCTGTTAGTATAGGAAATCCTGATGATGGGGGTCCTGACAACTCTGCCGCTAAAGAAGAGACGATCCCAGAATCAAAAGAAGAATATACTCCAGAAAATCAATTAACGAGTGATTTGGCTGAAGCACCCCCAATAGTCAATAACAAAGCTAAAACAAAATCAAAAGAAACAGCTAAACCCACAGAGAATAAACCAAAAGAAACCAAACCTACACCAAAACCACCCAAGATTAATATCGGTAAAAACAAGGGTAAAGACACCAAAGGCTCTGGAAAAGGTAGTAACAACACTGGTGGATATAAAGGCAAACCAGATGGTACAGGGGCCTCCCCAGATGGAGAAGGCAAAGGAACTTCGGGAATGGGTTCTGGAGATGGGCCTTCTTTGGGACCAGGAGTTTCTGGAGGGATTGGAGGTTTCAGTGCTAAAATAGCCTTACCTCAAGGAGGAGTTCAAGAAAATGGAAAAGTTAGACTTTATGTGTGTGTTGACAGCAAAGGAAATGTTATAAGTGCTAAATATAGACCTCTTATTGGTGATTATAGTACAACTACAAATAGCGATTTAAAAAACAGGGCGATCTACTCAATCAAAAAATCAACCTTCAGAAACATTAGCGGGTCTGACGGTGGATGTGGATACATTACTTATACCTTTAAATTGCAATAATTCTTCACGAATTGACATACGAACAGACCCTAAATTATTTGTATGAGAAGTTACCCATGTATCAAAGAATGGGTGCTTATGCTTTCAAAAAAGATTTAACCAATATTATTAAATTATGTGATTATTTAGATAATCCGCAGGATAAACTTAAATCCATACATATTGCTGGCACTAACGGGAAAGGATCTACATCGCACATTCTATCCGCAATTTATCAATCAAACGGGTATAAGGTAGGAATGTACACATCACCCCATTTGGTTGATTTTAGAGAACGAATTAAGCTTGATGGAATTCCTTGTTCGAAAGACTTCGTGATTAATTTTACGCGACAAATAAAACCCATCATTGAGGAAATTCATCCCTCATTTTTTGAAATAACTGTAGCTATGGCGTTTGAATATTTTGCTAAAAAGAACGTAGATATTGCTATTATTGAAACCGGTCTGGGAGGAAGGTTAGATAGTACCAATATTATCCATCCTATAGCAAGTATCATAACCTCGATTGGTTTTGATCACATGAATATGCTAGGAAACACAATTGAGCAAATTACCAATGAAAAAGCTGGGATTATAAAAAATAATACACCTGTTATTGTGGGTAAAGTTGAAGAAAAAGCATACAACATCATTAAAAATGTGTCTAAGGAAAAGAATGCACCATTGCACTCTTATATGAAAGCAAATTTCAGAACTGATTTAATCGGAGAATATCAACAGTGGAATATTGGAATGGCACTAGCCTGTACCAAAATTTTAGAATATGAATTTGCCACCAAAAAAAATAAAACCCTAGAAGCTTTAGAAAACGTTTGTAAACTGTCAAATTTTCAAGGTAGATGGCAAATATTCTGTAAAGAACCCCTTGTAATTGGAGATGTAGGACATAATGAGGAGGGATTTAGACTTATCATAAAAGAATTAGCCAAATATTCAAAAAAGATTCATTTTATTCTTGGATTTGTTGAGGATAAAGATTTAAGTGAAATTATCCCAATACTACCAAAGAATTCTTCATATAGCTTTGTGAGACCTGATGTTACACGAGGCATGAAACCTGACAAAACAAAAGTAATATTTGAATCTTTCGGTTTACAGGGAGTTTCATTCCCAAACCTGGAAAAATCAATTAAGTATAGATTTGAGAGGATTCCTAAAAATGAACTTATTTTCGTTGGAGGTAGTAATTTTATTATAGCTGATCTTTTAAAATTAAAAGAAAACAATCAGCTACCGTTTTAATGTCAAATAATATTATTGAAATATTTACAGATGGAAGTTCATTGGGAAACCCAGGACCTGGAGGTTATGGTGTCTTAATGAAATATGGAGAAAAGCAAAAACAATTGAGTGCAGGTTATAAGCTAACCACCAATAATCGCATGGAACTTATGGCAGTTATTCAAGCTTTAAAAATGCTCAATGATATTGCAAAGGGTAAGGAAATTATTATCTACTCTGACTCCAAATATGTCATCCATGCTGTAGAAAAAAAATGGGTATTCAGTTGGGTAAAGAAGAATTTTAAAAATAAGGCAAATGCTGACCTTTGGAGGGTATTTTTAAACGAATACTCCAAATACAATATTAAATTTCATTGGGTTAAAGGCCATAGTGGTCATACTGAAAATGAAATATGTGATAAATTAGCTAAGAAATCTGCTGAAGGAAATGGGCTTAAAATTGATCACGGATATGAATCAGCAAAGAATAATCAATTAAAAACTCTTTTTTAAAAGTTATATCCTGTAGTCTATCTGATCAAGATTCATTCGTAATCCAAATCTAAATATCATATTTAATCTATCATTTATAGCTGGATTATTTTCTTTTCTGATAAACAAGCCTGCATCTAAGAATAAATTATGATAAATCATATAATGAGCATCTAATGAAAAGTCAGATATTATGCTTTTAATCCCACTAAACATTGGAATTTGCTTACTTAATGACTCGAATTGATCAATTTCATAATTACGAAGAAAATTACC
Organism: uncultured Bacteroidota bacterium; assembly: GCA_913043145.1. Taxonomy (GTDB): domain Bacteria; phylum Bacteroidota; class Bacteroidia; order NS11-12g; family UBA9320; genus UBA9320. The sequence goes on along the minus strand of CAJWLP010000007.1, from coordinate 14,268 downwards.
ACCATAATTTTCGCTCAATAGACTAGAATCTATACCTTGAGTTGAGTGACTAAAAACAGCTTTTAAATTAAGTCTGGGTATAGGTTGATATCTTAATACAAAGATAAATTCTCTAAGGTTACTTCCAAGTGGATGAAATAGGGATTGATTATAATGAATCCAATTATTTGAAATATCAGAATGTTGGTATAAATAAGGGCGTAATTGATTGACTTCAACCTGCATATCTAAATTAGAGACATTTAGAGCATTAATATACTTGAACCCACCTTGAAAAGCCCATTTATTAACCCATGACTTAGAACTGCTAAATAACTCATCTTTTTTAAATTCATCCAACACAAATTGACCATAAAAAGAAAATTGATTTTTAAAATTCCATTTCCAATCTAATCCTAAAACTGCATTATCCGTACTATTTAATCCGTGATTAACTGCTGTATAAAAAATTATTGGATTTAAATATGATAAATCATAAGAATTACTCTCTGTAGTTTCAGATCTACTAAAGATTATATTTTCAAAAAAACCTAAATTAAAATTTTTTGTAACATTTATACTTAAATGATGAAAAGCAGAAAACTTTTTTTTGTGGGGGATCCCACTTAAATCTTCTTTAATATCACCTTCTAGTGATTGATTAATAATTCTTGAGTAATCAATATGTTTAGAGAATAAATTTTGATAATTAAACTTCCAAACTTTTGTATTGAATTTTAAAAATAAATACGGAGCAGAGAAATCAGAAAGTATTAAAGATCTATAACCATTTCCAATAAAATTATTGTCTTGACCAAATTGAATATTTATTTCTTTAACTGGTGAGATGACGACATATCCAGATGCATCAAAAAAGTCTCTTGTATATGGATTAATTGTTTTAAATAAGGTTGAGCCATTTACAACACCAGAATTAATATTTTTACGTCTTATGTGATTTGGAAATCTTACTTGATTTTCAATAATTCGAGAAAAAAATCCTACCTTATTTCCAATTAATCCACGTAATTCAACACCCCTGCTATTTCTATAAGTATTCAATGTATCATATTTATCTGATGCAATATCTAGCCCTAATATAGGATTTAGTGTTATTTTAATGTCACTTCTATTAATTAATAAAAAAGAATTTTCTACACTAAATATTTTCTTTTTATTAAAAGTTAGCTTATTCACTTTTTTAAATTGACTGAACAAGAAGTTATCATTTAATAAGTAATTTTTATTAAACTCATCAACTCTACTTAACGTCTTTATGCTCTTAGCAAATTCCGCAACTGACTTTCTAGTGAACGGTTTTACAGCACTAAAAACATTGTTATTTATAGTATCACTCAATATTTCATATCTATCTGTAAGATCGTAATTAAAATATCCTGATGTTAAAGGCGATTGCCCAAATAGATTTAAAGGAATTAAAATTAAGATTAGTCTGTACATTGTTTGAATTTAATTTTTTCTTGATTTCCTTCTTTTTAATTCACATTTTATTAATGAGATTTCACGACTAGATTGACCTTTTACAGAAGAGTTTTCTTGAGCTCGTCTGTACAGATATGGTAAAACATCTTTGATGGGTCCATATGGTAAATATTTTGCAACGTTAAAACCAGCAAAAGCTAAATTATAACTAATATGATCACTCATACCAAATAACTGTGCAAACCAAAAACGATCATCATTTTTTGAAATTTTGTTTATTTCCAATAAATTAATAAGATATTCTGTACTTTTTTCATTGTGTGTACCAAGACAAATATTTACAAAATTTCTATTATCAAAACAAAGCTTAACCGCATTATCAAATTCAAAATCTGTAGCATCTTTTGATGGCTGTATTGGACTTTCAATATTTAAGTAGTTTGCTCTTTTTCTTTCTTTTTCCAAATATGCTCCTCTGACAAGCTTAAAACCTAAATAGTAGCTGTTTCTTTTTGCATTATTGATTTGAAACTGAATTTCCTCTAACCTATTTGTCCTGTATAACTGAATGGTATTGTAAAGTACACATTTCTTTTTATTGAATAATAACATATGTTCATATGTTATTTCGTCAATAGCGGGTTGAATCCAAGATTCTTCAGCATCTATATATAGTTTTATACCTGATTCATTTGCAATTTTGCATAAGAAATAAAATCTGTTTTTAAAGTTAATATATTCTGTAGAGTCAACATTATTGATACTATTTCTTATGTTAAAAGATCTTTTTTCTAGCATTGAAAAGTCACCAATTCCAGAGCACTTAAATACTGCAATAGGACATTTTGAATTTTCTTTAGAATTAAGAATTACTGCTTTTAACTCATTAAAATTTCTATTAAAGTCTATTTCATTTCCCTCACCTTCAACTGAATAATCTAAAATAGTATATATATTACTATTTATTAATTTTTGGGAAGTTATATCGCACTCACTGATATTTTCACCACCACAAAATTGAGAAAAAATAGATTTTTTGATAATCCATTTAATTGGAAGTTTAATAGTTAAGGCAAAATTTATTATTTTAATTCCATATTTAACAAGTATTAGGAAATCAAAAGACTTGAAAATTAAATATGATTTAACAAGCTCAAAATTAGATTTATGTTTAAAAGCTATTTTGGTATTTTCAAATGAAAAGTTCAATTTTTTACTAATTATTGAAATAAATTTCAAAAACGATAAACAGCACTTAATTCAAAATTTAGAGACCATACATTTATTCCAGGAAATCGAAATTCACCTGCAACACCATCTGGCGCATAATTCCATTGAAAATTATAAGTACGTAATATATGAAAGTTGTAACCAACAAATAGCTTACCATATGAATCATGATAGTTTATTAAAAAACCCCAATCAGTATACATTTTACTAATATCTTTAAAATAAGGATTAGTTCCACCTAAAAAAAGATAATCAATTGAACCATAATATAGATCTTTATTATAAGATACACGCTCGAAATGCAATCCAAAAGTTTTAAAACCATCTATATAAGTGGCACCAACTGTAAACATATTACTTCCTGGTCCAATTCCTGCTCCTATTACTTGACCTTGGTTAGTCCATCCAACTTGGTTACCACCATTAGTATAAAAGCTATATCCCTCGGTAGAATTTGGCTGCAAGTAATTATCCATAGGTGCTTGAATTTTGGTTACTTCTGTCATTATCTCTAACCATTTATTTTTACCTGTTAGTTTTTGCAACTTTTTAATCCCTCCCATCCATGCAGTTGTTGCCGCTGGGCGAGTTAGAAAATCTTCCATATCAAATGCCCAATCTTCTCTTCCCACCTCACCATATATTTCAGCATTTGCTTTTTTGAGTAAATACCTGAAAGATAAAGATACAATTTGATTACGATTAAGAGCAGTATTTGAACCAAGCTGTTCATTTTTAGGGCTTAGGTATAATACATTAAAGTAATCAGATATTTTTTCTGGATCTCCATAGGCTTGAACAATTCGCGTAGCCCCTAGGAATAATCCTGGTGTCCATTTGGGTTGGTATACTAATGTTAAACCATTAAAATAACTATGAAATTCAGGAGCACTTGAATCTACAACAACATCAGCAGCAATCGGTGGCCATTCACCCGCAGTATAACGAAGTGGATACTTAAAACCAGAATGTTTTAATCTAGCACCTACCATTTGAAACTCTAAAGTTCCACTCCTAGTTTTAATAGGCTTATTGGAATTTATTGTAAAATGACCAAAACCTGGTGCATTATTACTCATTATAATTGAATTTTTAACGCCAGCACCCCACCATATATTTTCTGTTGAATAACCAACAGTTACAGGACCAAAATTTAACTTAGCAAATGATTGTCCCAAAAAATTTTTAGAATAAGGATCCTGTCCCATTCTCTCTGGAAAGTCTATATCTCTAGCTCTAAAAGGAGGATTCTGAAATTCCTTATTTTGAGCTCTAACTATTTCTGGGCGAAATTGTAATTCAAGAGGACCAGCTTTAGCATACAACCCTGCCGATATATAGTGTTGCAATCCTTTTGCTGGAATCATTGGACCATCAGCCCAACCATACGGGTGGTGAACATTTCTTCTTATATGGGTATATATTGGTAAAAGACTAATTCTAATTTTATTGTTTAATAATTTAGTGTCTGCAAACTTTAAATGACGATTAGTATCATTTGGATTTATTAGTGAATCATTCCCGTTTGGATTTTCGATACCAAAAGCTAGTTTGGGGTGAACTGGACGTATCATATATGAGACATCTTCATTAACTAGACCCATAAGCTGAGATCGTCTAAGCGCATCATCAAAAAATGGCATACCAAGCGGAATGCTTTGAGCTAAAATATTTGAACTTAGTATGTAAATTAAAATTAAAAAAAATGATGCCCTTATCGATATATTTTTATTCATATTATATTTTAAAACTTCAAATTAGAGAAAACCTACTAAAGTATCTTTTATAAATTGCGTTGTAAATATAATTAATCATCATTAAAGCAATTTTAAACTTTGGTAAAGACGTAAAATTTGTTAGTATATAAGCGTGTGATTTTGCGCTTAATAATTTATTAGATGAGCGAGATCCTCTAGATTTTAAAATATGAGTAGTTACCTCACTTATGTATGCTACCTTAATTGATCTTTTCTGAAGAATAGTCAGCCAAAACGCATAATCTTCGTGGACGAAATTATCAGGAATTGAGGGGAAATAATGCTTACAGTATGAATCAACTTTCAAAATAGCTGTGCTCATTGGTATTGCATTAGTTTTTAACATCACTGAATAATCTATTATTTTCTTTGTTTGTATTAAGTCTAGCCTATTGATTCCTTGATAGTAGAAACAAAATGCAGAACAAACAATACCTGCATTCTCTTCTTTAGCTTTAAATATTTGGTAAGTTAACTTGTTTGGCAACCAGTAATCGTCTGCATCACAAAATGCAAGCCATAAACCATTTGAAAGTCTGATACCAATATTCCTAGTTCTTATAACACCTCTATTTTTTTTTGAGTAAATTATTTTTATTCTTTTATCATTTTTTGAAGAAGACTTCACTTTATCAAGCAGAATATCATTTCTTCCGTCTATAATTATCAATAGCTCCCAATTTTGATAAGTTTGATTTAAAATACCCTTTAATGAATAATCAATTGTGTCTTCTGCTTTGTAGCAGGGCAATACAATAGATACAAGGGGACTAATCATTTAATCTGGAGTTAGGTTCAATTACGGATCTGTATGCTAATGCTAAAAATATAAAAGGAATAGGGTCACCAATGCTCCCTAGAGCAAATATATTAAACAGGAAAAATATCACTATAGATCGTGAATGAATATCAATATAAAGCTCACGCCTAATAATGAAAGGATAGAAAGATAAAATAAATAGAAGAAGTCCAACAATACCTGTCTCTAACATTAGTCCTGCAGCAAAAGAGGTAGGTCTCACTCCTTGATACTCTGAACCCATAGCAGAAGCAAAAAAACTCATAGCAGAAGCTTTTACACCAATGTCATCCATAGCCTGAATACTAGCTGGACCCCACCCGCCAACTCCAGAACCAAAGGGATGGGTGAAACCATATTTATAGGAAGCCCAAACACTTACAAATCTAAAACCAGATTGCTCTAATAGCCACGGAACCGGATCTTGATATTCGCCGTATTTAAAGAAGTCATATGCTGTTTCGATAGATCGAGGTGCATCAGGCGACTGACCTACATTATAAATTACAGCAATTAAAAGGACAATGGAAACTACCCCAGTTTTTAATAAATCTCTAAATTTTTGTAAACTAGCTAGGTACAAGATAATCATAATTACACCTGTTACAGAACGGATTATAAATAAATCAAAAAAAATGATTCCCAAAATAGCAATAATACCTCTCGTAGATTTTGGATTTATTTTCTTACTCAACATATAAAATGCAAAGTAGTAGTGAAATGCCATACTAGCATAGGATGGCTCAGCAAATAACCCAGCAACACCTCTACCTCCACCATATATTTCATGAGTAAATCGATCAATAAAAATTCTAAATAATGGTTCTAAAAATGGAGGAAAAATTCCAAGAAACTGCACTCCACACAATATAATATTTGCAGTAAAAACTATATGGAATATATTAGTCAATATTGCATATTCTTTATTACTTATATTTATGAGTAAGAAAAATATCATTGATGCGTTAATTAATGCAAACAAGGCTCGTGCTGGAACTATAAAACTTGAGAACGAACCCAAAAAAATTAAAGAAGATATTGTTATGTAACCCAAAAAAATGCCATAATTTAACGTAAATCGAGTATCTTTTCTTAATGCATATAAAAATGCCCAAGGAAATATTTCTGCTGAAAATAATGCTGAAAATGGCATTATGTTTGGCAAATACATTAGAAAACCAAGAACACGTCTTATTCTGGACATAATCCAAATGTTTTTATAATTCTTTTTGAACGCTCCAATTAATAAAATAGAAAGCTATGAATAACCCTAACCCTATCCCTGATAAAAGGTAATGCCACCATTTAAGCCCTGAGTTTTCCAATGGATAATGGGGAGTCTCTATAATTTGAATCAGTGGAGTTTGCTTACGTAACGAAACTTCTGCCAATTTTAAACTTTTAATTAGTTCACCGTATAGTGTAACAGTAATTTGTAGATCAATCTTTGATCTATTTTGATTAATGCGGCCAGCTTGCATTAATGGGTTGATGTTCAGATCGGTGTATTGAGCATCTTTGATTAAATTATCATTTAAAACTCTCTGAACTGAATCAACTTCCCTACGAAGAATATCCAGATTATAACGTGCTTTTTTCGTTATGGTCTCTGTGTAAAAATCTGTCACATTATCAATCAAAGATTTAGTAAAAATCATAGCATAATCTGGATTTTCATGAGTACAACTTACCGTAACAAAACTTTGTTTTTTGTCAGGCCTTGAAACAGACAATAACTCTTTTTTTACATATTTATATAAAAGGTAGACTGCACTATCCGATATGTTATTTTGCAAACCTCTATCAGTGGAGAATTTAACTTCTTCAAAAATCTTATTTTTGGATGATCTGAGGTCACTCCAGAATAAGTCAGCGATTACTAACCTTTTATTATCATAGATGACTTCTGACAAAAGTGCTCGCTCAATCATAGAACGTATTTTGAATAATTGAACTAAACTTTCACCTTCAAAAACACCTCCTGGATTAGACCCTCCAGCATCTAAGCCAAATTGAGCTAAAAGTCCTTCCATTCCGGAAGGACCTTCTTCTTCTGCTGCAATAATATAAGTAGCTTGTTTCTTGTCAGACTGAAAAAAGAGCCCAGCTGCAAGTCCTAGTATTCCAAAAACAGTAATACATTTAACAAAAAGTTTCCAATTAGTCTTAACTCTTAAATAAAAGGTGGATAATTGAGACAATATATCGCCTAATGATGCATCTCTATTTCTTAATTGCTGCTGAAATTTCATATAGTATAGCTAAAATAATGATTTTCTTTTAAAGGCAATAAATCGAGTCTTTACTCGATCAACAATTCTCAATAGCTGGTAAAAAATTGGATTATTTACACCAATACTTTTTATTTCTATACCATTCATTTTAAGAACTCTACTTAATCGATGCTCAATAATTATGGATCTTTTTTTTCTGACTTTTGTCAGTTCACAATAAGATTCACCGTGCCATCCACTAAATTTTGATTTGGGTGATATCCACTGATTTAAAAACTCTTCATATCCTTTACTAGTAGAAATTAATCTGTTATCGAGACTATATTTTAAATTAAATTGAAATTTTTTTAGAGTTTCATAATTTGGTATTACAAATAACCAAGAGGCTAAAAAGGGATTTGGTCTCTCTTCATATTTAGTCCCATCGAACCTAAGGTCACCATATATATAATTCTTACAATTGTTATTTACAAGTATAAATTTGCATATTAACCAAATCCATCCTTTTGTAAAATGACTGGTAAACAAGGTGTCGTTGAATATCAAATATGGCCCTGAACTAGAAAAACAGTTAGACAATTCGAGATAGCCGCTAAACTCATAATCTTTATTAGTTCCTTGAATTTGTGGAGCTTTGGCATAATCTTTTTTGTTATTAATGACTAAAATTTTTGCATTAGAAAAATGTTTTTTGAATATCTTGGATATTTTTTCAAAATCAAATTCTTCACCATAAGTTATAATTCCAATTTCCATCTTTATTTAACAATTGTAAAGATATTTAATGATGTTAAGAATATAGCTCTGATTTGATTTAATAAATGAGTAATAATATTCCTAAAAAAATACCAAGCTAACATAAAATGACCTTTAAATAATGACTTTAAAGACAACCTTAATAAATTAAAGATGAAACTAAAATTTCTATTGATTGAGTATAGTCTGAATTCAAATTTCCTGTTAAATATAATGGCACTATTAAAGGGTTGTAATTCATAGTGATTTAATCCTGGGCAACCAGAAACCTGTGAAATTGTAAAATTTAAAAAATGCGCCCTAGCACATAACTCGTAATCTACACACTCAAGAAAAAATTTTGGATTATGCCAACCGATTTTTCTAATATTTTCGAGTTTAAATAAAGAACCAGAACTAATCACAAAATATGCATTTTGAAGTTTAGATTTTTTTATTTCATTTTCGGGTGTATTAGATTTGAAATTCAAAACTGCAGTTTCTTTAATATTTAATTCATTATGATTTAACCAGTTCATAATCCAACTAAGACCTGCTGTGGAAAACAAAGTATCTTGATCAAAATACAAAGCTAAGCTGAATAACTCACTGTGAACATGGGTAAGTAATTTGTTAAGAGCAAACCCAACTCCTTCATTGATTCCATTTCCATGAATAAATAGATTATCTTCCTTAATGTTATGAAAAAGCTTATCTCCACTTGGAGTGTTATCCCATATATAAACAGTATAACCATCTTTTAGAGCACCTTTAATTCTTGTCAATAAATCTCGATGCGGATAGTAGGTTACAAAGCATAATGCAAAAGGTCTAACCATTTTTATTTTTACAACTATTATTAAATATTGCTAGAAAAAAGATCTCTAAAAAATTCAACACCCATAGGTTAATTATATTTTTCTTGATTTTTCAAATGTTTTAATGCTAACCCATTCCCAGATCTAATTTCTAAAATAGTCTCAGAATATTTTGGGTAAAGAAGGAAGTATATCCAATCTAGCATTAGTGAAATAGGTTTCCTCTTTATGGTTGTAATTTTGAATAATCATTTAACTTATAGCGATCAAAGATAAATAAAAAAACAAAGTCTAAAGTAGTTCTGGACGTCCAGATTAATGCAGCACCTTTTATCCCTGCTAGGGGTACTAAGTAGAATAATAACGGCAAATAAAGGCAGAGCTCTACTACGTGGAGAAGAGCAGTAGTTTTAACCTTGCCTGTAGCTTGTAAAGAGGCCAAAGGTATATGAGCTAGTGCATTAAAAAAGACACCAACTAAAAGTATCACTGCTATGGATCCAACATTCTTAGCGAATTCTATATTGATCCATATTTCTAGTAACTGATTAGAAAAAATAGCTAAAAATATACACAGTGGTCCCAGAATAATGAAAATATATTTATAACCTTGAGTTGCTAGTTTCTTGCTTTTTTTAATATCTGAATCTGTGTTTAACTTAGCAAATCGTGGAAACCAAGCTGTTGCTATTGCAGCTGGTATTATTAGAAGTCTAATAACAATATCTTGGGGCACAGTATAGTAAGTTAGTAAAGATGCTCCTAGGATTGATGCAATTATAAAGCGATCCGCAGCAACCATAAATGGACTAACAATATTTGAAACTGTCATCCACAAACCAAATTTCAAAAGATCTATTAGATTACGTATTACGATTTTTTTGGCTGTTATGGATTTGGTTTTCATATAAGGATATACCCAATAAGCATTCAAGATCACCATAACTATTCTTGATATGATTAAACTTAAAACAATATGAAACAAAGAGTTATTCCCTAGTAGAACGATAATCATAGGGGTTAGAAAATTTAAGACTCCTAATAAACCTCTTAAGAAACTAGATCTAGCAAAATCCTCAAACCCTTCGAGGATCCCCCTGAGTCCAGAACTAAGGGTAACTAAAGGAATAGACAAAGCAGCATATGAAAACGCTCGTATTAGATCTTTCTTACTTCCATCATCAATTAAAAGTAATTCGTTTATGTAATATAGAGATACATAGTACATTATAATTGCACCTGCTATTCCAGGAATTAACACAGAGATTAATCCTGTTCTGATAAGGGAACTTATATTTGAATTTTGATTTGATCGGAATGAGGCTACTTGTTGTGTTAAAGCTCTACCAAGTCCAAAATCAAAAAGCCCAAAATACCCAATAGCAGTCCAGATAAGTGTTAATAGGCCAAAACTTTGATTACCTAATGATTTTAGTAAAATTGGAATAGATATGAGTCCAACAAGTAAAGGAATTCCTGTTCCAAAAAGGTTGTACAATGCACCTTTATTTAAAACATCATTCTTTATCATTATGATACAACTACTTATTAATCTGACTAATCATATATAAAACAGATGAGAATGTAGATGCTAAAACAGAATAAAGAGTAACCTTCTCAGTAGATGATAAATTAGATGAAAAATTATTTTTATTTTCCTTAATGGGTACAATTATTTTACATCCAGGTTTTATTTTGGGTTTTAAAGAGAAAATTAAAAAGTTTTTCGACTTAGAACTCATTCCATTGGAATAGATGATGTAAATCTTATTTTTCTTAGCTTTTTCTGTTAGTCCACCTGCTAATGAAATATATTCCGATATTGAGCTTTTATTTTTATAAACAAAAATATTTTCATTATATATTTCACCGCTCACATTTACAGTAGATTCAGAAGGAGGAACTATAAAACGATCTCCAGACTTAAGAATGAAATCACTAGCGATTTCATTAAAATTTCCATAACCACCTACAACGATTGTATCAAATAAAGTAGTATCAGAATTTGTAGTTAAATATTTATTTTTGATTGTATCTATTTTGTAAATTTCATTGAGTACCTTATCTTGTTTGGATTTATTGATATTAGTTAACTTTAATTGAGACTTTATTCTTATTAAATAGCTTCCATCTGCATCACCGTATTTATTTATTCCACCAGCCTTTATAATGATTTCATTCAGATTTTGATTTAAAGAAGAAATTGGATAAACACCTGGCACATTAAATTCTCCTTCTAGAGTTATGTATATCTGTTCTCGGTAATAAGGGTTTTTAGATACAGTAATTATATCACCAGGCTTGAGCAGATATTCATTAAGATATTTGTCATTCCAAAAATCTCTTTTAGAACTTATTCGATCTACTGTAGATAGCTTGTTTTCGTCTTCTACCTTTCTAGAAATAAGAATACTTGTGGTTAGAGCTTCTTTTCTAAACCCACCCGCCAGATATAATAATTTAGAAACTGACAAATTAGAGCCATATTCAAACTCACCTTGGTTAATGACATCACCAAAAATTTTCACTTTATCGAGAGGGTACAAGTCTAAACTGTCTCCTATTAAAATCTCATCATTTTCTTGAAGTTCAACTTTTAAGGAACCAGATAGGACTGAATCCAAATTATATGAAGAAAAATAACTCCTTGAATCAGGTGGTTTACTTGAGATTACTACATATTTAAACAAAGCGCTTTTTTTAAGACCCCCAGCTGTTTCTATAACTTTTTTTAAATCTAAACCATTGGCCATAGAATAATAGCCTGGTCTTTCTATAGCCCCATCTATTTTAACTCTATACTTGAAGTTATTTATAATAGATGGAATGGTAATTATTTCTGAACCTACTAGCTCAAAATCATTTAATTCATTTATTGCTAGATTAAAAAACTCTTTTTGCTTATTACCATATCGTATTACCTCCAAGGCATCTTTATAAGCTATTTCTGTATATCCGCCACTATAATTTATTGCGGATAAAATATTCTCACTAGGTAACAACTCAAATACCGCAGGTGTTTTGACTTCTCCTCTTAGTCTAACTCTTCTGTTGTAAAATGGTATAAAAATTATGTCATTATCTTTTAAAGTAATATCAGAGGAGGTCGTACCCTTTGATAATAATTCGTATAAATCAATATTACTGACTATTTCCCCATTTCTAATAACATTAATATTTCGGTAACTTCTGTTTAATCCTGGACCATTAGCAGAAAATAATGCGTGAAAAGCTGTTGATACACTTGGTAATAAAAAAACACCAGACTGCTTTGCGCCCCACACCATGATTCTGATTGTTCTAAACTTAGTTATTTGTATATTTAATTTACTTTGACCACTACTCAAAGAATTATAACCTACCTTTCTCAATTTATCTTTCAGAAGACGCTCAGCCTCATAAATAGTTAATCCGGATAGAGTTATTTGGCCACCAAACGGGATTTTAATTGTCCCATAACTCGAAATCTTAGCATCAAAATTTTCCTCTTGTAAACCAAAAATACTTATTGCAATTTCATCACTCGGACCTAGAATGTAATCAGATGTTGGAGCAATATTATTGTTAGGAATAAATTCAGCATCTTTATTTTCAAATAACTCTTGTCCATATATAGCAACTGTACTTTGTAACACATTTTCATTAACTTTAAATCGCTTTTCAGAAATAGAATCAATAGAATTTGCAGATTTAATTAAAGGTCTATAGTCTTTATTTTTATTAAAACTAATACCTCTGGATCTAAGTACAGCCTCTAAATCTGCATCATTTAAACCATTTAGACTAGCAGCTTTTTTGATCTCATCACGTTCAGATTTTGATAATTCTTCAACATTAATATCACTAAGGTTCTTACCAAGCCAACCTTGAGAAAAAACTAATTGGGTGATGAAAAAAATTGTGCATGTTAAAAAATATTTGAGTCTAAACATTTTATTTATTTCAATTGGATTTAAAAATATTTTTTAAAATTATAATTAGACTAAGATAAAAGATTTTTAGATCAAAAAATAGGCCTGATTTACTAATGTATTCCAAGTCGAATTTCAACTTTTCTTTATAATCTTTAAAGGTTGCATTAGGATTATTAATCTGAGCAAGGCCAGTTATTCCTGGTCTAACTGTGTGCCTAAATTTGTATTCGGGAGTTTGCAAAATTATATCCTTGACATACTTGGATTGTTCTGGTCTAGGACCAATCCAACTCATATCACCTTTAAAAATATTCAATATTTGGGGTAATTCATCTATTCTTGATAATCGAAGAAAATTACCAATTACAGGAATAATTTCTAATTCATCTTTATCTACAATTTTAAGATGGCCTAAACTATTTTCCCTAAATGTACGAATTTTATATAGGTTAAATTTTTTACCATTTAAACCAATCCGTTCATGACGAAAAAAAATCTTGAAGCCACCAAAAATTGGATACACTAAAGCAGTTAAAAAAATCAGTAAAATCACAATTGGTGATATAAATAAACAAAAAAATAAATCAAAAATACGTTTTGCTAAACTCATTGAATATTTCGAATTGTTGTTTGATAAAAATTCCTCTGACGAATTTTTGATTGAGTATCTTTCTTGATTAATATTCAAATTGTTGTTGTTTATAAATGTAAAATAATTTTTCAAAAATAATCAAATAAACAAAGCTAGATAAATAATTTATAATCATTTATTTTTTGATATCATATCACAATATTTTTGGGTTGTTATTTCCTATTTAGAAATAAAAGTAATAGTAAAATTATTGTTGTATATGCAATTAAACCATGGATGAAGTCAAAATTAATACATACTAAAATAATGAATATTGAAAATAAAAAGTTTAATGTATTTATTGTTAATGATGCTCTTTTATGACTAAAGCCAAGACCTGTAACATAATGATGCAAATGATTCCTGTCGGGTTTATAAATAAGCCTCTTCATTTTAATTCTTAAAACTATTACCCTAATTGTATCAAACAATGGAAGAAAAACAATAGCCAAAATAATTAAAGGCATTTCATTGAAATCAAATGGAAAAGTGAAATGTTTGTCATCTTGAATATTAAGAAGTTTTAACATTAAAATACTAAAAGTTAGGCCTAAAACTAGACTTCCAGTATCCCCCATAAAAATCTTTTTAATACTAGAAAAATTATACCTAAGAAAAGAAGTTAAAGTTCCAATAATAATTATGCAAAATCCCATAAAAAACATTGAATGAATGCAGTAGAATAAGTAACCAAATAATAATGAAATACTTATCCCATTTAGAGAAGC
>CAJWLP010000006.1 GCA_913043145.1 uncultured Bacteroidota bacterium | reverse complement strand
TGATTTTATTTAATTTCATGATATTTCTTCTTTAATAATTAAATTTCTACTTGTGTTAAAGTGACCTCAAAAGTGTAGCCAGCATCCCACACTGATGTCATAGTGATTGTCTTTGCTCCTGCATCAACTTCCATGTCAGTAATGTTAATAGCCCAAGGCCAACCAGCATACGTTACGCTCGTAGGTGCAAATGTGAAATCATTCGAAGCAATATCATTGGCTTCGATTGTAGCAGGAGCATTAAATGTTGCTCCGTAACCAACACCATTTTCATAATAGCTACCTATAGCACATGACATTCCGTATGTTCCATCATCATTTTTGTACACAATTACGTATCCTAAATCGCTAAATTTAGATTCCCCATTTCTAACAATTGTTGATTTGTACAGACCAGCAATGTTATCAACCATATCTCCAGTCTCAATTACATATACTGTCCTCCCAGCTGTGCCATCATATCCATCTTTATTGGTTGCAGTATAAACTACATCATAACGGTCTGGCATTTCTTCATTGACCGCAGCACCACCGCGATAAGCACCACTTCCTGAAGTTACAACATCTATTTCAGCTCCATCCTCGGTTGCCGTTACCCCTGGTTCTACAAATGCAGTACCCTTTGGAATAAATATCGGATTTGCCCCATCCACTGTAATGATAGGATAGTTAGTCACCTGCGATAAGCCACCAGTCGTTGTTTCTTTCTCACAAGATGAGAAGATCAAAGCAACCAATGCTAGTGTTATTATTTTTATTTTTTTCATGATTTTTTTAATAGTTATTAATTTTACTTTTTATCCCACCAAACTTTGGTATAAATATTTGAAACTTGAGTTACCCCAGAGCTATTTCTCTGAATTTCTACATCTGGTAAGAATAATCTTTTTGGAGTTTTTCCTTCAGGTAATACCGATGCAAATGAGGTAGTCAGTTCTCCTACCGCACCTTCCGTTCCTTTTGGAGCAGCACTTAGCGGAGGATAGTGTGTTCTATTCATTTCAAAGAACCCTTCAAGGTTATTTACATTGGCCATAGCTACCCACTTCTGCATCATTATCTGACCTATGTCTGATTCTACATCACCCGTAGCTGCATACTCATATGCACCTCCAGCTTGATAAATAGAATCTGCACCAGCGATTCCATGAAGTAATAATGAATTAGCAATACCTGATTCATAAGCTACCTGAGCACCTGCACCAGCATTGTATCTTACTTCTGCTTCTGCTATTAGAAAATCTCGCTCTGTTAGCGTCATTAAAAATACTGGTGTTGTTGCTGAAATATTTGGCTCAGATAAGTCTGTTCCTTTAACATCCAGATTATCATAGTCTCCTTGAGGATGACCTTTTTGACCACCAGCCGATGACTCATTATAAATCGCAGCTAAACGTGGATCTTCATTATCTTCTAAATAACCAAACAATGTTTTTGATGCTCGTTGATTAACTCCAGAAAGGAAATCATATTGAACATCATAAAAAGGATTTCTCTTACCAGACTCATCTCCAAATTGAGTGATTGCAGCATCCGCTGTAATAAAATTACCCACAGTTAATAAATCTTGAACAGCAGTAGGGTTAGCCATTGAAGTATAGGACATTCTCATATACATTTTAAGCTTCAACGTATTACCAAAACTTAACCACTGATCTAAATCACCTCCGTAGATTAAATCTCTATCACCTGGTTCCATTCCTGCATCGTCCGCATCTTGATAACGAGTCATTGCCTCATCTATTCGATCTAAAAGAACTGGATAGATATCAGCACCATTATCAAATTTTGGATTTAAAGTACCATCAGAAACACCTTTAAGTGCTTCAAAGAATGGGATATCATCATACAAGTCTGAGAGCATTTGAAATGTATATGCTTGTAGTAAGGTTGCAATCAAATAATATCCATGATCGCCAGATGCAGTAGATTTAGTCCGGATTATTTCCAAATCATTCAATCCACCAGCATAGGCCTCTGACCACTCTCTATCAAAAAAGTCTGTAGTCAAATTGTAGGCTTCCATTTTTTTATACTGGCTTGCCGTCGGGCTTTGCGTATAATATTGAGACCAAAAACCACCTAAGTTAAAATAGGAGTTACCCATGGTGATCGCAACAGATGTCTGTGCAGCTGGAAGAACGAAATCCGCCGTCACATCTTGAGGGTTATTTGGATCCGTATTCACATCCAAATATTTCTCGCAACCGAACAAAGTCAATGCGAAAATCCCTATTAATATATAATTACTTATTTTTTTCATTTTCTATTTATTAAAAGTTAAACTTAAGTGAGAAACCAAATGAACGAGCTGTAGGATTAGCAACGAACTCACCAAATTCAGCTTGATTACCATTACCAAAAGTAGTTACTTCTGGGTCGATAAACTGATTTTCTACTGGTGTCCATAACAATAGGTTTCGTCCAATTATACTAACTGAAGCACCTGCAAAAGGCATGCTTTCTAACATAGAACTTGGCAGTCTATAGGTAAGATTAACCTCTCTCAATTTGGTATATGATTTATCAAATACAAATTGTCTATCACGTGCATCAGCAGTATGATACTCATGCATAACACCTGGGGCTACTGGAGTAGTATTTTCAACATAAACTGGATCTCCATTTTCATCTACACCATCTTCAATTACAGAATTAGGTACGATAAATGGTTTTCTATCATTATAAGTTGTTGTAATGGCATGACCAGTCCAACTTAACATACTTTTTGTATTTGAATACATCAACCCACCTTTTCGAATATCTAATAATATACCTAAGCTAAATTGCTTGTAACTAAATGAGTTTTTAAGACCTATAATGTAATCTCGTTGTGAGTTACCATAAATCTCTTTCTCATCACCTACAACTGGAACTCCGCTCTCATCAACTACTACTTTACCGTCTGGAGAATACTTATATGTATTTCCTTCAAAAACACCAATTGGCATTCCTTGCATTGCGTAATAAGCTGTGGTAGATAATCCTCCTAATGAAACCCTATCTAAAGCGTCATCTAAATCGAGCACCTCATTTTTGTTTCGAGTCATATTACCCGATATGGCCCAATTGAAACCATTTTCGTTTCTAAGAACTTTATAAGTAAGAGCTAACTCAATACCTTTGTTCTCCACTGTTGCTGCATTTGCATAGAAGTTGCTACTTCCACTACCTGGCGAAACAGGTACTTGTAATATTTGACCCTCAGTTACACGATTATAATAGGTAAACTCTAAGCTTACTCTGTTATCATAAAATAAAAGATCAGTTCCAATTTCTAACTCTTTAGTAAGCTCTGGCTGTAAGTCAGGATTCTTAATTCGGTTACCCGCAGTAAAGGCATTTGTACCAGTAGCTAAAGGATAAGCAAAATTTCTGAATGGCATAGAGTGACTTGCTTGAGTGTAAATAGAATTAATTACATAAATCGGTGCATCGTTTCCAGATGAACCATAACCAACTCTAAATTTACCCATTCCCATCCAAGAAGGAAGACCTGAAACTACATCCGTAAATACGAAACTTAAGTTAGCCGCAGGGTAAAAGAATGAATTATTTTCTTGTGGCAAAGTGGATGACCAATCGTTTCTTGCACTCAAGTTAAGATATAAATAATCTTTGTAAGAGGCAGAAGCCACACCATAAAGACCAACTAGTCTTCTCATGTTGTCGTTACGATCAACAGATGGAGTACTTGGGCTATTTGATAAGTTATAGAATCCAGCAATATCTAGTGCTGAAACAGACGAGAATAAACTTGTAGAGCTTCTCTCATTTAAATTAAGTCCTCCAATCAAATCAATGTTGATTAGCTTGTTTACATCTTTATTCCACAATAATTTAAAATCATGATTAAACTGTTGGTTTCCAATAGTTTGTTCAGAAACAAAACCATCATTTTTAACATCCTCATTTGGACCAACAGGTTTTGCAATTGCTTCAAATCTACTGATATCATGATTCTCTATATCATAACCAAAAGAGTATACACCTTTAAGGTCTCCCATAATGTCCATCTTGGCTGTTAAACCTCCAAAGAATTTATTAGAAGAGAAATCATTTTTATTTTCGTTCAATGCCCAGTATGGATTCGTTACACCATACGGAGTAAAGTAATCATTGATATTATAAAACTTGTCTTTATAATTAGCCATATCAATTACACTCATGTTTCTAGGAATATCAAGAATATTTCTATATACCGAATTTTCTTGTTGTCCAGAAGGAACAAACTGGCTGTTCGTCATTGCGAGGTTAATAGAACCATCAACCGTTAATTTACCAAAGTTTTGGCTTCCTCTAAATGCAACTGTATTTCTAGTGTATTGGTCTGCATCTGTTGGAATAATACCATCTTGAGATACATTTGAGTAAGAAGCATAGAAACTATTGTTCTCTCCTCCACCGTTCACACCAACATGAGTTCTGTAATTAGTTCCGAGTTCAAAGAAATCTCTTACGTTATCTTCTAATGGGGAATATGGTGCAAGTAATTGAGAATTATCAACTTCCTGACCGAAAACTCTCTTCTTGCCATCCATAATAGGACCCCAAGAACCATTCTCATCTAGCCAGTGATTACCACTCCATCCTTGGCCATATGTATTTTGAACGTTTGGTAAACGAAGAGGCGTACTGTATGTTGCATCAAATCCAACATCTACACCAATTGCTTTTTTACCTTTACTAGACGTTGAGCCTTTTTTGGTAGTTATTAATACTACACCATTTGCTGCTCTAGATCCATACAACGCAGATGCAGATGAACCTTTAAGAATTTGAATGTTCTCAATATCATCTGGATTAACAGCATTTAAACCGTTACCGAAATCAAAACCTCCATTTAAGCTAGTACTGTTAACAGAGCTGTTTGTCATCGGCACACCGTCAATCACAATTAAAGGCTGATTACCTTGAGAAATTGACTGAACACCACGTATAACAATACGAGAAGATGCTCCAGGATTTGATGATGCTGAGTTAATCGTAACACCGGCAACCTTTCCTTGCATTCCATTAAGAACTGATCGGTCACCACCCTCAGTAATCTCTTTTGCAGACACTGAACTTAATGCATAACCAACACTTCGAGAAGATCGTTTAACACCAGCTGCAGTAACGACGACTTCAGATAAGGATTCATCGCTAGACATTTTAACACTCAAATTGGTTTGACTCCCAACATTAATGGTTTGAGTTGTAAATCCTACATAACTAATTTTCAACTTAACATTAGAAGCTGAAGATGTAATGCTAAAGGATCCATCTGAACCAGTTACTGTTCCATTTGAGGTGCCAATTTCGTTAACCACAGCACCAATTACTGGCTGTGATTCTGAATCAATAACTGTCCCAGTTATTGTTCTTGATTGAGCAAACGCTGTTGATGTTATTAAGAACACCGTACAGAGTAAACCCGTAATTTTTAATACTAATTTTTTCATTCGCTTAAGATTTATAACTTAAAAGTGACTGTAAATTAAACACTTTTTTATTTAATTAACATAAAAATAACATTTAAATAACATTTAAATGATATTAATACAGTTTATTTTTATATGCGAAATAATGCATTTATAATTCCCAGATTGAACGTAAGCTTAATTTTATAATAAGAATAAAAAAACAACAAAACCATAAATTCAATCAAGAACCTATATTTGTGTTTCCAATATGGATTTTCAGTATAACACACAACAGGAACGCATTAAATTAACCGAATACGGTAGAGGTGTTCAAGAAATGATTGAACATCTGAAACTAGAAAAAGATAGAGATAAGCGAAACGTTCTTGCTCATACTGTCTTTCAAGTGATGGTCAATCTAAACCCCGAAATTAAATCTCAAACCAACTACCAACAGACGGTTTGGGATCACATGCATGAAATTGCAAACTATGAATTGGATATTGACAACGATTATCCAACTCCAACCCCAAACATCCGCTCCACTAATCCTGAGCTAATAGCCTATAAGGGCATGTTAAGTAAGTATCGATATTATGGTCGTAACTTATTGGAAATGATTGTTGGTGCAGGAAAAATGGATGATGGTGAATTGAAAACTATGTATGTTAACTACATCGCATCGTTTATGGTCAACTCATCTAAAAATTGGAATGATGAGTTACTAACCCCTCACCAGATTGTACAACACCTTGCAGATTTATCCAATGGAAGTTTACAAGTCAATCCCGACACCTTGGCTATTCATATAGAAACTCGAACTAAGCGTCCTCACCATCAGAATCGTGGACATAAGAAAAAGAAAAATTACAATTCGAAGTTTAAGAAAAAATAAATGGGAACATTCAAAATTGAGGGTGGCCATAAATTAAAAGGTACACTTACTCCCCAAGGAGCAAAAAATGAAGCTTTACAAATTCTTGCAGCCGTACTCCTATCACCATTAAAAATTACGCTGAAAAACATCCCAGAGATTCGAGATATTCTTAGAATGATTGAACTCTTAAAAGGTTTGGGTGTTATAGTAGAAAAACTAGGTAAAGGAGAATACACCTTTCAGTCGGACGAAATCAACCTGGATTATTTCCATACTGAAGAATTCAGAACCAAAGGAGCTGCCATTCGGGGATCGATTATGATTATTGGACCTCTTTTAGCTCGTTTTGGCATCGGCTACATTCCTAGTCCAGGGGGAGATAAAATCGGCAGACGACGATTGGATACTCACTTTATTGGATTTGAAAATCTAGGTGCAGAATTCATATATAACAAGGATACAGGATTTTATAAGGTTGAAGCTAAAAACCTAAAAGGAAGCTATATGCTTCTCGAGGAAGCCTCGGTAACGGGTACAGCCAATATACTTATGGCAGCTTCCATGGCAGAGGGAACCACGACTATCTATAATGCTGCTTGCGAACCTTACCTTCAACAATTATCTAGAATGATAAATTCAATGGGAGGTAAAATCTCAGGTATTGGAAGTAACCTTCTAACTATTGAGGGAGTTAAAGAACTTCATGGTTGTGAGCACACCATTCTACCCGATATGATTGAAATAGGCTCTTTCATTTCATTAGCTGCATTAACTCAATCGGAAATTACCATTGAAAATTGTAGAGTAGATCAGTTAGGAATCATCCCAAATGTATATCGAAAGCTTGGCGTACAATTTGAAATCAAAGACGACAACATCATCATACCAGAAAATAAGCATTATGAAATTGATAGTTTCATTGATGGAAGTATGATGACGATTGCAGACGCTACTTGGCCTGGTTTGTCACCTGACTTATTGAGTGTAATCCTTGTCATGTGTACACAAGCAAAAGGAAATGTACTTATTCATCAAAAAATGTTTGAAAGCAGATTATTTTTCGTTGACAATTTAATAGATATGGGTGCCCAAATTATTTTATGCGATCCGCATAGAGCAACCGTTATGGGACTGAACCGAAGAGTGCCTCTTAAAGCTGCTACGATGGCATCTCCTGATATTAGAGCTGGAGTTTCACTTCTTATTGCAGCAATGTCTGCTCAAGGTACGAGCACCATACACAATATCGAACAAATTGATAGAGGATATCAGGATATTGAACATCGATTAAATGCGATTGGTGCTAAAATAACTCGACTGTAAATCTTTTGATTCACCATGTAAAATCTAATTTGTCAGCACATTTTGTGTCATTATGACATAAAATTCATTGGCAATACTTTTGCAGTTCAATTAGCCATTTAGAATTTTACCAAAATGCCCAAAGGAAAAAAAGCACAAGAAGAAGAGGACGTTAAAAAAGATGATTTAAATCTTAATGAAGAAAATCAGTCTGAAGAACCCAAAGAAATTTCTCCTGAAGATCAAATCAATGAATTGAATGACAAATACCTTAGGTTATACTCTGAATTTGATAACTACCGAAAAAGAACTTCTAAGGAACGATTGGAGCTCTTTAAAACTGCTGGACAAGATATTTTAACAGATTTACTTCCCGTTCTTGATGATTTTGACAGAGCAATGCAAAATATGGATTCTTCTGATGATACCGAGGCTATTCAGACAGGTATAAATCTGATATACAGCAAATTCAAAAGTATCTTAGAAAACAAGGGGTTAAAACATTTTAAATCCATTGAAACTGAATTTGATCCTGAAGTACATGAGGCAATTACCAAAATTCCCGCTCCAAACAAAAAACTAAAAGGCAAAGTAGTTGACGAAATTGAAAAGGGGTATATGCTTAATGATAAGGTTATCCGATTTGCAAAAGTTGTAGTAGGAGAATAAGATGGCAAAGAGAGATTATTACGATGTACTCGGAGTATCTAAAAGCTCCAATGCGGATGAAATCAAAAAGGCATACCGAAAGAAGGCTATAAAATATCATCCCGATAAAAACCCAGACAATAAAGAAGCTGAAGAGAAATTCAAAGAAGCTGCTGAAGCCTACGAAGTATTAAGCAACGACGACAAAAAACAACGCTACGACCAATTTGGACACGCTGGGGTTGATGGTCAAGGTGGCTTTGGCGGAGGCGGCATGAATATGGACGACATATTTAGCCACTTTGGCGATATCTTCGGAGGAGGCTCTGGAGGAGGAAGTCCATTCGAAAGTTTTTTTGGAGGAGGAGGAAGAAGTGGTCGTCCTCGTCAATCTGTAGGATCTAATATTCGGATTAAACTGAAATTATCACTCGAGGATGTCACCAAAGGAGTTGAAAAGAAAATAAAGTACAAGAAAAAAGTGGTTGCTCAAGGAGTCACTTTCGAAACATGTAGCACATGTGGTGGCCGTGGATCAGTGACCCGAGTACAAAGTACTTTCTTAGGACAAATGCAAACAAGTAGCCCATGTCCGACTTGCCAAGGGAGTGGTAAGAAGATTAAAAACATCCCAGCGGGTGCAGACCGAATGGGATTGACCGTCAAAGAAGTCACAACAACTATTGACATCCCAGCGGGTGTATCTGACGGAATGCAACTTAATGTTCAAGGTAGAGGAAACGAAATGCCTGGTGGAATTTCAGGAGATTTAATTGTATTAATTGAAGAAATCAAGCACGAAAACCTTGAAAGAGATGGTAACAATATTATTTACAATCTCCATGTAAGTTTTCCTCAAGCCGCTCTTGGATACGATGTTGAAATACCAACAGTATCTGGAAAGGCTCGTATAAAAATTGAACCGGGAACACAAAGTGGGAAAGTATTGAGACTTCGTGGTAAAGGGATCCCCGATGTGAATGGTTACAAAACTGGAGACCAACTGGTCTATGTAAATGTCTTCACTCCAAAGAAATTAAACAATGAAGAAAAGAAAACATTGCAACAACTACTAGATTCAGATAATTTTACACCAGATCCTACCCAAGAGAAAGGTTTCTTTGATAAAATGAAGGAATTCTTTAATTAAACAACTTATCTAACAAATCATCTTCTACTCCTTGAGCGAGGGTTATTTTTAACTTTTTATTGCGTTCCATTTCTCGCTTAATGGCAAATTGAGCATTTGTGTTTCTAGCCCAACTTCGTCTAGCTATTCCATTATTTACATCAAATAAGAGCATGCTTTGCAATCCTTGACTAGCCCTTTCAGAACCATCTAACAACATTCCAAAGCCTCCATTGATTACCTCTCCCCATCCTACTCCACCACCGTTATGAATACTCACCCAGGTAGCTCCTCTAAAACTATCTCCAATTACATTATGAATAGCCATATCAGCAGTAAATTTGCTCCCGTCATAGATATTACTCGTCTCCCTATATGGAGAATCTGTTCCACTAACATCGTGGTGATCTCTACCTAAAATTACTGGACCTTTAAGTTGTCCATGAGCAACTGCTTTATTAAATGCTTCTGCTATTTTGATTCTGCCCTCACTATCAGCATACAAAATTCTTGCCTTTGAGCCCACAACCATCTGATTTTCATTTGCCTCATCAATCCACTTAATATTATCCGCCATTTGCTGTTGGATTTCAGTTGGAGAATCATTCATGATTTCTCGCATAACTCGAGCAGCAATTGCGTCCGTTTGGGCCAAATCCTCATCCAACCCACTGGCACAAACCCAACGAAACGGTCCAAATCCGTAGTCAAAACACATCGGACCTAAGATATCCTGAACATAGCTAGGATATTTAAAATCAATTCCATTTTGAGCTAAGATATCGGCTCCAGCCCTACTACTTTCTAATAAAAATGCATTACCATAATCAAAAAAGTAAGTTCCCTCACTTGTATGAGCATCTACTGCGGCAGCATGTATTCTAAGGGATGCATAAACTATCTCTTTAAATTTTTTCGGATCATCAGCCATCATTTGATTGCTCTCTTCAAAAGATAATCCAACCGGGTAGTATCCTCCTGCAAATGGATTATGAAGTGATGTTTGATCACTCCCAACATGAATAAATATCTTTTCCTCAGCAAAACGCTCCCAGACATCAACTACATTGCCTACATATGCAATACTCACCACCTCCTCTTGATTTTTAGCCTGGGTTACTCTCGCTACCAAATCATCTATGTTATCAATTAATTCATCTACCCAACCTTGACTGTGTCTTTTATGAGCAGCATTGGGGTTTACTTCTGCACAAATCGTTATACACCCTACAATGTTCCCCGCTTTTGGTTGAGCTCCGCTCATCCCACCAAGACCAGCAGTGAGAAATATTTTACCAGCGGGTGTATCATCAGCATCTAATTTCATCCTAAATGCATTCATAACCGTAATGGTGGTGCCATGAACTATTCCTTGCGGGCCAATATACATATAGCTACCAGCAGTCATTTGGCCATACTGAGTAACGCCAAGGGCATTGTATTTTTCCCAATCATCTGGCTTACTATAATTTGGTACCATCATTCCATTGGTGACAATTACACGAGGAGCCAACAGACTACTAGGGAATAATCCCATTGGATGTCCGCTGTAAATGTGTAATGTTTGATCTTCAGTCATCTCGCTCAAGTATTGCATAGTGAGTAAGTACTGAGCCCAGTTTTGAAAAACAGCTCCATTTCCACCGTAGGTGATTAGCTCATCAGGGTGTTGAGCTACAGCGGGATCTAGATTATTTTGAATCATCAGCATGATTCCCGCAGCTTGAATACTTTTTACAGGATATTCAGCAATTGGTCTGGCATATATTTTATATGCTGGCTTGAATCGATACATATAAATACGACCAAAATCTTTCAATTCTTGTGCAAATTCTATTGCAAGTTCACTATGCCATTCTTTGGGGAAATACCGTAAAGCATTACGAATAGCTAATTTTTTCTCTACCAAACTCAAGATATCCTTTCGCTTGGGGGCTCGATTTATAGCGTGAGATCTCTCCTGTTTTGGAGGCAACTCACGAGGTATACCGTTGATAATTGATTCTTTGAAACTCACGTTATTCATCTAATTCATGACAAAGGTCTAATTTGTTTTATATTAACAAAAAGGGTTTCATAAAGATTGTTTCAAAATTAAAACCATATAATTATCTTTTATTTTCATAAAAACGAGTAATTTGCTACCATATGAGACCATTCTATTTTCTTATTATCTTTTTTTTCTGTCTGATATTTATTACAAATGCTCAATCAGACCAATTAGAATATCAAGCCCATCACAAAGACGATATTACAGCAATTGAATTTAGCCCCAATGCAAATTATATTGTTTCTGGTAGCTGGGATGAATCTATTATTATTCAAAGAAATGATAGTACCCACAAGGTCGTGCAAAAAATTCAGGATAACAGAGGTGCAATCAGGTCTATTTCGTTTAGTAGAGACGGATATCATATGATTACAGGAGGTCAAGACGGTAAATTGAATGTCTATCATTTCAATGATTCATTTTTTTCTATTGCTACATTAGATACTACGCTCATCATCAACCAGAGTCAAATCAATAAGCTAATCTATGGCCCTGGCATGAGAATTATCTTTAGTGCTGGAGACGATGGGCGATTTATTGCATATGACATTGCCAAAGACCGAGTTATCCCTATAAAAACTTCGAGACCTATCTCCGCAGCTGGTGTTGCAATCGACCGCATGAGCTACTTCATTGCTCATGAAAAAAAAGCGGATATTATTCAATATGATATCATGGGTCGTAAATTAAAAAGCTTCTTAGGACATACCGACCAAATCACAGATGTACTCGTAACAATTGATCGAAAATACATTATATCAAGCTCCGAGGACAAAACAGTCAGAATCTGGGAAATACGTTCTGGGAAAGAGCTGTTTGCGTTCAAAGACCATCGATGGACGGTCACAGATATTGCAACTGATCCCCTCGGAAAATATTTGGTTAGTGGCAGTTTGGACGGCACCGTCCATTTATATCATCTCAAGAATAGAGAACTTATTAAAACATTTAACCTTGCAGGTTATAAAATTAATGCTTTGGCTTTCTCTCCTAACTACACCAACATTGCTGTAGCTGCACAAAAAGACGAGTCATCTGATTTCGCAGGTTATTTTCTACTAGAAACCAACTTAAAACACAGAGCTGTAAAAATACCTAAACGCTATATTGTCAAGAAGCAACCCAAAAAAAAGAAGTTGAGTTCTCCATTGATAAATAAACCTTCATTGGTTAACACCAAAGAAATAAACTCCTTAAAAAAAGACATAAACTCAAACAAGATAAAACCAAAAAGCAATGAAAAGGTTATTAAAAAGACCGATCAAATTGAAATTAGAATAGATTAACTAACCATGAAAAAAGAAATATTAAACAGCAGTAAGGCACCTGAACCAGTGGGAGCATATCCACATGCGAGAAAGTTTGGAAATCTCCTCTTTTTAAGTGGCGTTGGGCCCAGAGAAAGAGGCACAAAAGAAATTCCAGGAGTTAAACTAGCTGATGATGGATCTATTGTTAGCTATGATATCGAAACACAGTGTCGATCTGTATTTAACAATATCAAACAAATTTTAGAAGATTCAGGGAGTAGTTGGGATAACATCATCGATGTAACAGTTTTTCTAACGAACATGAAGGATGATTTTAAAACATATAATAAAATTTATGCTGAATACTTTAAAGATAATCAGCCTTGTCGTACAACACTAGAAATAAACTGTTTACCAACACCAATTGCAATAGAATTAAAAGTTATTGCAACTATTTAAATTTGGTTAATTAAAGTTTTTCCATGGCTTGGTCTATCGCCTTCATCGTATCCTTATTGACTGGAACCACTGGGAGTCTAAACTGATTATCACAAATTCCTAGTTTTTTAAGTACGTATTTGACACCTCCTGGATTACCATCCATGAAAATTGCTTTCATCAATGGGAGTAACTTGTAATGAAGATGTCTTGCATTTTTATAATCACCATCTAATGCATAATTTACCATCTGACTGAATTCTTTCGGATATGCATTTCCGATAACTGAGATAACCCCTTGCATCCCAGCAGCAATGTATGACAAAGTATAATTATCATCCCCACTAATCACTCCAAAATCATTTGGTACTTGATGAATAACATCCATACAAACATCTAGACTTCCACTAGCTTCTTTTGTACAAATAACATTGGGTAATTCTGCAATCCGAAATGTCGTTTGTGCCGAAACCAATGACCCTGTTCTTCCTGGAACATTATACATGATGATTGGCCATTTTGAAGCTTCACTAATAATTTTATAATGTTGAAATATCCCTTCTTGACTAGGTTTATTGTAATATGGGCTGACACTCAAAATGGCATCAATACCTGACAAATCCTCAGAGACTAATCGATCGAGAACACTTGATGTGTTATTCCCTCCAATTCCATAGACAATAGGAAGACGCTTAGCATTCACTTCCACTACCTTTTTTAGTATTTCATTTTGCTCTTCTGGACTAATGGTAGGATTTTCTCCTGTAGTTCCCATTACAACGAGATATCTTACTCCCCCATTAATCAGGTGATTGGTTAATTTTTCAAGACCATCATAATCAACACTTTTATCTGTTTTAAATGGTGTGACCAT
Source organism: uncultured Bacteroidota bacterium (assembly GCA_913043145.1). Taxonomy (GTDB): domain Bacteria; phylum Bacteroidota; class Bacteroidia; order NS11-12g; family UBA9320; genus UBA9320. The sequence goes on along the minus strand of CAJWLP010000006.1, from coordinate 43,782 downwards.
AGCCACGCCCAATCCCTTGAATTTATTCATTTAATGTGTCTAGTTATATCTATAAACAATCCATACGCCTCTTGACTATTACTTTTTACCATCAGGTCATGTGCAAAAACAAAATCATCAAAAAACTTACCAATTCTTGTTTTTGCTACTGAAAAGGTTGAGATTCCTTGTAATTCAATAGCACCTTTTAAATCTAAATTAATTAGAAAATCAAAATCTTCTTGAATAAATTTAGATATGCTATCACCATGAGGAATCTTCCAAAAATTTAAATCGGCATTACAAAAATAACTCTCTTTATAATTTGGTAGTAGATTATCAATATCTTTCTCATTTACAAATCCCAAGGTAAATACTGATTTACCCTCAGATTCAAAATGATGAATAATTTTATGAAGGTGCTCGCTTGTCATATCTTGCATGTTGTATACAACGCCAATTTTACGTGCATATTTAAGTTTTTTTAGTCGCTCAAACTTATCTGCTTGTGAAGTTCTAGCGAGAATTCGCCTTCCAATATTTCGTTGGATATTCGTCAACATTACAAAGATATAACTTACTCCGCAATCATTGATGAAAATTCATTTTCATCGATCATCTTGACGCCTAACTTCTCCGCCTTCTCTTTCTTAGCTGGCCCCATATTATCACCAACTAGCAAAAAGTCTGTTGACTTGGAAATAGAACTCACATTCTTACCCCCATTTTCCTCAATTATTTTTTTTAATTCAGTTCTTGAAAATAGACTAAAGATGCCACTAACAACAAAACGTAGATTCTCTAGCTTGTTACTTGACAACTCTTTCTCTTTTACGCAAAAATTCAAAGCATGAGATTTCATTTGTTCAATTTCTAATTTATTCTCATCAATGGAAAAATAGGATATTACACTCTGTGCAATGACATCCCCAATTTCAGGTGTAGCATTTAAATCTTCTAGACTAGCATTTATCAAAGCATCCATATTCTTAAAGTGATAAGCCAATTTTTTAGCAACGGTCTCACCCACAAATCGAATTCCTAAAGCAAACAGAACTCGTTCAAAAGGTTGGACTTTAGATGCTTGGATTCCATCTAAAATATTTTGTACTGTTTTTTCTTTGAAACTAACAACTCGTTCCTCTTCAGATTCTTCATTAGCAATAGACTTGCTAAGCCCTAATAAATCATCATACCCAAGATCATAGAGATCTACTGGTCTACGAACTAATCCAGATCGATAGAGCACATCAATTTTACCCTCTCCTAAACTCGAAACATCCATAGCTTTTCTTCCAATAAAATGTTCAATTCTTCCTTTTATTTGTGGAGGACACCCTGTTGAATTAGGGCATCTAAATACGGCTTCTCCCTTGGGCCTTTCTAACTCAGATAAACATTCAGGACATTGTTTTATAAATTGAGTTGGTGTAGATTTAGAATCTCTTTTAGACTTATCTACATCTACAATTTTGGGTATAATCTCTCCCCCTTTTTCTACAAATACGGTATCACCTACTCGAATATCCATCTCCGAAATAAAATCAGCATTATGAATACTAGCTCTTTTCACCGTCGTCCCCAGAAGTTGGACAGGCTCAAGGTTAGCAACCGGTGTTACTGCTCCTGTTCTACCAACTTGATATGCAATATCAATGACCTTAGTGCTTTGACGTTCTGTCTCAAATTTATAGGACTTAGCCCAACGTGGGAACTTACTTGTAAAGCCCATTTCTTCTTGCTGAAGTCTACTATTTACTTTGATAACCACACCATCAATCTCAAAACTCAAATTATGTCTTTCTTGATCCCAATAGGTTATAAACTCCCAAACATCATTAATAGAATCGCAAAGTTTGGTAGATTGATTAACTGGTAAATCATAGGTTTTCATTACCTCCAGGCTCTGATAATGATCTAAATTTGTCCCCCCATGTTCGAGCATCTGATACATAAACCCATCTAAGGGTCGCTTGGCCACTTCAGAACTATCCTGAAGCTTAAGTGTTCCCGAAGCTGTGTTTCGTGGATTAGCATAGATTGACTCACCCAATCTAGCTCGCTCTTCATTCATTTTAATAAATGCAGCCTTGTGAATAAACAACTCTCCTCTTACTTCAAGGTCATTGGGGTATTCTCCAGATAGCTGATGTGGAATAGAACGTATTGTCTTAACATTAGCTGTCACATCATCGCCTTTGGTTCCGTCCCCTCGAGTAATTGCTTGATGCAATACTCCATTCTTATATCGTATAGCTATTGCTAGCCCATCAAATTTTAATTCCGCTGTATATTGATAGTTGTTTCCCCCAGTAAGTTTGGCAACCCGATTATCAAATTCTAGGAGTTCATCTTTATTGTATGTGTTACCTAAACTCAACATTCGGGTGCTGTGTTCCACCGTATTAAAATTTTTTGTAATCTCACCACCTACACGTTTTGTTGGACTATTTGGATCAGCATACTTCGGAAAGGCCTGCTCTAACAACTCCAACTCTTTTAGCTTTCGGTCAAAATCACGGTCAGAAATCGTAGGCTGAGACAAAACATAATAATTATAATTATGCTCTTTTAGCTCAGATGTTAGAGCTTTAATTTTAGCTTCTGCTGACACATTGGCGAATTTACACACTGAATGTGACATTATCAGAATCTTTGATTTTTTTTCATAATTGAAAAATTGTTGTCAGGTAGACTACCTTTAATCCTATGAGAGTTAGTCTAAGTTATTTTTTATACTTCTATTGTATTCTTTCATTTGGACAATCTCCCTACACTTCCGGATTTTTTAATTATCATTTGACCGATCGGAACGAAATTCAATCGAATGAAATAACTAACGAATTTTATACAGGCATCAAACCCTACAGAAGAGATCCTGTTAGAAGGAATTAAAAATACAATATCTCTAGATTTAAGCTACATGATTTGGTATAATTTGTTTGCTGATGCAGGAGTATTTATTAGTAATCAAAACAATGTTATTATTTCGGATGATCAAAAACAGTAATCTTTCGATTTGGGATGAGGTTAAACCTTACTGCTTTAGACTATCGTCAATAGATTACGTTTTCTGTTTTTTCTTTTTAACACTTGGGAACAGAATATTATTTAATATCAAACGATATCCTGGTGAATTTGGGTGCAGAGATAAGTCTGTCGGTGGTTCACCAACCATATGCTGGTAATCTTCTGGATCATGACCACCATAAAATGTAAATTGGCCTTTACCCATCATGCCATGTAAATATTTAACTTCACCTAAACTTTTATTTTCTCCCATAATAACCACTGAACTTTTCACAAATTGCTTTTGAAAAGCAGTTGTCTGCCCCATAAATGACTTCACAATACGCTCGTGATTTTGAGTTAGTATAGTAGGAATAACATCCCATTTTGCACTGAATTCATTAAGAGCAAATAAGTCATTGGCCTCTTTCACTCTTCTTGTCCTTGGGTCTATATCAATGTTACTAATTTCATACCGCATGGGATTAAGCTCAATGTTAAAATCTTTGAAAGCAAACGCATTATCAAAATCCAGTTTTGCTTGTGCATTTGGAGCCATGGGGTCACCGTCAAACATTCGCTCGCATATATCTATCCCATTAGCAGATAAAGCTACATCATAACTATCTGGTGCACTACACATAGCAAATAAAAAACCCCCTCCTATTGTAAAATCTCTTATTTTTTTTGATACTGCAAGTTTAAGCTCTGATACTTTTGTGTAACCGTATTTTTCTGCAAGTTCTTGAGCTTCATTCACCTGATTAATATACCACGGTGCATTTCTATAACTTGCCCAAAATTTTCCATACTGTCCTGTAAAATCCTCATGATGTAGATGCAGCCAGTTATATAAAGGAAGTTTATCAGAGAGTACCTCATCATCAAAAACAACATCGTATGGAATTTCAGCATATTTTAACACCATAGTGACAGCATCATCCCAAGGCTGAGCAGTTTTTGGAGAATAGACAGCAATCTTTGGCACTTTTAATAATTTAACAACCTCTGCATTGACTGATGGATTTGCAATGTCATTTTTGATACCAATTGCTCTAGATTCACTCATAGTAGTAAAAGTAACTCCTCTAAAAAGACACTCTTTTTCTATGTTTTCATAATCATTCATCAAGAAACTACCTCCTTTGTAATTCAATAACCATTCTACCTCTTCTTGCTGTTCAAGTACCCAATATGCAATACCATAGGCTTTTAAATGATTCTTTTGAGTAACATCCATAGGTATCAATAATTTGTCTGCAAAAACAGTCAATGACAAGCAAATTATTATAACTAATGGTACGATTTTTCTCATTACTACTTAACAAAAAAAGTGGTGATTTTATGAGTAACTATAACTAGCGTGATTCCCAAAATATTGCTCAGGGCTAAGTATATAATTAGCTTTTTAAATTCCTTTAGCTCAAGTAGCTTAAATGCGTCTAGACCAAAGCTAGAGAATGTTGTAAACCCACCTAAAATGCCCGTAATCAAAAATAAAGATGACTTTGGGTGATGAAGTACTAGAACACTAAATATTCCAATAAGCACACAACCTATCAAATTAACTGATAGTGTGGCAAAAGGAAAGTTGCCAACAGAGTGAAAAAATCCGCTTATATACCACCGCAATGCTGCACCGATACCACCGCCTATAAAAACCCAAGCTAAATTCATTCGTGATAGGTATAGTTAAATAAAAATTCTACTTCCAAAGCTCCATTCCCATTGTAGGTATATACATTATTTAGAAGTCCATTTTGTTTGTAGAAAAATAATTGTTTCCGATTTTGAGAATCCATAGTGCTTAAAACTCTATTATTTTGATCATATTCAAAATAAATTTGCTTGAAGCTTGGACTTTGACCATAAATTGTGATAGATCTACTTTTCATTTTCCCATCAGTCATCCTTTCATAACTCACCATGCTTAATGGGGTACCATCCTCATCTGTGGTGTACTCCTGAACTAAATTCTTTTTTCTATCATATCGATAAACATTTTTAATTAAACTCTGTTGCCCTGAATTATTCTCTCGTTTAGCTATCGAACTATCCAATTTGTTTTTTGAATTTCTATAGAATTCATTTGAGGAGACAAGTTTATCATTCTTTTCAGAATAATGTGTAATGATTTGAATTGGGTCATTCGAATCGTCATATTTAAAGAAACTTTTAGCATAAGGCAAATTATCTCTTCGAATCTCAAGTATCCCAAGTTGACCATTTACATAGGAAAAAAATCGCTCCTCTGAATTATTCCAACCATTGCATCGCATATCTGTTCGATGAAAAGTAATTGCTAACATATGATTAAATTTTTTGTGTTCAAGTAAGCACGTATCTTTATTCCCCTCAAATGCATGAACAAATTGGTATTTATAAACAGTTGCTACTTTATTTAATTTAATTAATGCCGTATCATTTTGTTGAGCTTTCATAGTGAATGAAAGCAAAATCGATATACTAAAAAAGAATTGTCTTTTCATTTTCTCGTGTAGCATACATCGGTTAGTTTGCCAAATTGCTTTTGTTCTAATTTAATTTTACCAGCAAATGCAATCATGGCTGCATTATCTGTGCAGTATTCAAATTTAGGAATATAAGCTTCTGAACCTGTGTTCCTAGCTAGTTTTTTAAGTGAGCACCTTAATTCAGAATTTGCTGCAACACCTCCGGCTATACCAATACTATTAACCCCTGTTTCCTTAATTGCCCTATTCAAGTTGAACAATAAATAAGACACTATAGTACGTTGAATTGACGAACATAAATCATATATATTTTCATCAATAAAGTTAGGATTCTTTTTAACCTCCTTTTGTAAAAAATAAAGTATTGATGTCTTCATACCTGAAAAGCTGTAATCCAATCCTCCAACATTTGGTGTATTGAATTTAAAAGCATTTGGATTCCCTTTTTTTGCAAGTTGATCAATTTGTGGACCAGACGGGTAGGAAAGGCCCAACATCTTACCTGCTTTATCAAAGGCCTCACCAGCAGCGTCATCCATAGTTTTCCCAAGTATCTGCATTTGATAATTTTCTTTGACTAGAACGATTTGAGTATGCCCCCCAGATACCAATAAACATAAAAAGGGTAACGGAGGTATTTCTTCATCAATAAAATGAGCTAAAACATGAGCATCTAAGTGATTTATATTTACAAATGGCACCTCCATAGACATTGATAGTCCTTTCACAAAGGTATGCCCTACAAGAAGGGACCCCATCAATCCAGGACCTTGAGTGCAAGCTATTGCATCTATATCTTGCAAATTCAAATTCGCTTTACTTAAGGCAGATTTTACCGTTGGGAGTATATTTTGTTGATGTTTTCGACTGGCCCATTCGGGAACAACACCTCCAAATTCTTCATGCACTTTTTGTGATGCAATAACATTGGAACAAATTTTGCCATTCACCAAAACAGCTGCAGATGTATCATCACAAGACGATTCTACGCCAAGTATATTGTTATGTGAATTATTCTTTGTGTATTCCAAGGTATGTTTGTATGTCTATTTTTGATATCTAATTAAGTAATTGCCAAAAATAATTAAAATACCACTGATAACTCTTGCTGTTTTCATAGGCATGCTATTATTATTTTTAGGAATTGCTCAAACTCATTGGTTTAAGAATATTATCAAATCTAATTTAATTTCATATTGCGAGGAAGAGCTTGATGTTAAAGTAAGTATCAAATCTCTTGAAATTAATTATTTCGACTTTATAAAAATCAACCAGCTTTACATTCCAGGAAAAAACAATGATACACTTATTTACGCTGATCAAATTTCCATTGACTATAATTTTAAAAAGTTAATAAAAAAGGAAGTCGAGTTAAATAACATTTTGTTGGATGGGGGATCGATTCATATTGGGGTCGTTGAAAACAAGAAATCACTCAATATTCAGTATCTTATTGATGCATTTAAACCTAAAAGTCAGAATAATTCAAAAAGAATACAACCATTTATAATTCACCATCTTGGAATAAAAAACTCTACATTTTGTTATTTTGATGACAATAAAGAAGCTGAAAAAAAACATGCTTTTGATCAAAATGACATACGATTCAACAAGATTGATGGGGACTTTAAAAACTTTGTAATCTTAGAAGACTCTTTAAATTTTAAAATAGAACGGTTAACCACCATGGAAAGCTCTGGCCTTTCTATTAAAAATCTTAGTGCAAACGCAACTATCAGCTCAACAACCCTAAAGTTTGAACACCTTAAACTAAAAACACCATTAAGCTACATTGAAGATTTTGTAGCATTTAGATATCTTGATTATGAGGATTTTTCTGACTTCAATAATAATGTACTAATGAATGTATCATTATTGAATTCCTTTATTCATACAGATGATATCTCCATCTTTAATAGCAAGTTATCCTCTTATCACGACTTATTTAAAATAGAAGGAGAAATAATGGGATCAATTAATGACCTAACTGGCAAAAAAATAAAATTATCACTAGGTGATAATAATCATTTTAATGGAGAGCTGGCCATTAAAAATGTGTCTAACCCTGATGAATTCCAATTTTTAATTAATGCTGATAAAATTAAGACTACCCTGAGTGATATTAAACAGTATCTCAATGAACCTCAACTATTCAATGAAATAAAATATCTTAAAACAGTTGAATTTAGAGGCAAATATGAAGGTGATTTTTATGCCTTTATTGTCAATGGCCAACTAGCCACTAATGTTGGCAATATTCGTGCAGAAGTATCTTTTGATAATACAGAAGACGTCCCAATATTTAAAGGTACCTTGTCAAGTGGTCAAATTGAACTTGGTAAGATGCTTTACAACCCATCATTCAATCAATGCAAATTCAATGTTAAATTTGAGGGAGAAGGAGCTTCCATAAATGATTTCAAGACTAAATTTAAAGGAAATATTAACCATATTTCTTATAATGGAATCTCCTATAAAAACACTAAAATCAATGGACAAATTGATGAGAAAATACTTTCCTGCATGATTGAAAACATTGGCATTGAACAGGAATTCAAAATAAATACTATCCTAAATCTTCAAAATAAAGCACCATCAATAACGGCAACTGCTGATGTTAAAAAAATGAATTTTAAATTAAGTTTAAACGACTCAGTTGATAATTTATTGGCATTTAAAGCTGACTTAAAATTAACTGGGAACACAATCAATACGATTGAAGGAGATGTAAATCTAGAACAACTTAAATATTCGAGAAACGGAGAAACATATCCATTTAAATTCCTTAAAATCAGCAAAACGGGAACCGAAAAAAGACAAAATATAAACCTCACCTCTGATCAATTTGAACTTGCTATTTCAGGGAACTATACCCCTGCTGAATTACCTTTAATATCACAAAAATTAATTCATAGGATTAACTCAATTGACGAAACGCTGGTGGGTTCAAGTATACAATCCGAAAACTTATACCTAAAGATGAAGGTTCAGGAGAACAACCAAATCCTACCAATTTTAGTCAAAAAATTATCCCTAGAAAGTGGATTCTTATCATTAAGCTATGATATCAAAACGGGTGAAATTTTAAATAACACTAATTTAATAGGTCTACAATATGAAAACATATTAGCCCCTCGGGTTTTTGCTAATATTCATAATAATCAAGACTCGTCTGCTTTAAATTTCAATATTTCCACTGGAGGATTATTGCAAAATGACAGCAGTTTATTTGAGCTATTTGAACTGAAAGGATTACTTGAAAAAAATGTCATTCATTTTCATAATATTTCAAAAAAAGGAAAATCCTTAGATATTGACATAAATGGCAGGGCTGTCTATCAAAGTGATAGTATTAAGATATATTTTGATCAATCAAAAGTTAAAGTAGATGAAAAACCATGGGTATTGAGACCTGTAAAAAATCCAAATATTATCCTTCATGAAGGCACGACAGAACTTCTTTACTTTGATTTTAGACATGCTGATGAAATACTATTTGTTGATGCATCTTTAGGAGATCAAGCTAACAAAGCAAATGCAATTATCTCAAATTTTGAACTGGGAAATATTAATCCATTTATTGCAGGATTTGATTTAAGCTTTCATGGCATAGTAAATGGCTATATTGACATATCAGATCGCGAAGGGTTTCCAATTATTGAGACTAACCTGTCTGTAAAACAACTTCAAATGGATGATGATACATTAGGTAATCTTGAATTGTCTAGTGAAAATGCTAAGGGGCTTGCTGTATTGATTAATGGAGATATATCCAATGGGGTTCTTAATCAGATGAAAATTAGTGGTGCTATTGATTTTGACAATAAAAAATCACCTCTTAATCTTCAGCTTAAAACAAAAAAGAGTAGTATAAAACCATTTGAAAAATACCTTGCTGGGCTGATGTCTGATATTTCTGGATATAGCACAACAGACATTTCAGTAACTGGACCATTGAAAGCACCAAAACTAGATGGCACAATGTACATTGACAGTCTTCATTTCACAATGGACTACCTTCAAACTAATTATACAGGAGACGCTACTGTAAAAATCGACTATTCGTCATTTCATATTTCTAAAGCTCAGATAAAAGATAGATTTGGGCAAAAAGGGAATATCAATGGTAACATAAGCCATCATAATTTTCATGATTTTAAACTGGACCTTGATATTGACAAACTCCAAAACTTTGAGATCATGAATACCTCTCGAGGAGATAATAGTTTGTTTTACGGAAGTGCTTTTGTAGATGGTTCTGCAAAAATTTCTGGACCACTTGATGATATTTTAATTCAAGTAAATGCTAAAAGTAGAAAAGGGACTGTAATAGAAATTCCTCTGGATGATCTAGAATCTGATCATACCCTTAGCTATGTAAAATTTGTTGATCTAAAAAAAGATATTAAAGAAGAAAAGGCATTTAAAACAGCTGCTGGCATTCAAATGGATTTCAATTTTGAGGTTACCAATGATGCTGAAGTAAAACTTATCTTTGACGAACTTCTAGGTGACAAAATAGAGGCTTCAAGTCATGGAAATTTAAGAATGGAAATTAATACATTCGGAGATTTTAACATGTATGGTGGACTCACCATAGACAAAGGGAATTATTTATTTACAGCATTTGACCTCATAAATAAATTTTTCGTCGTAAAACCTGGAGGAACACTTCGTTGGGATGGTAATCCATACAACGCCAAAATAGACCTTGAAGCTATTAAAAGAGAATACCCAACCCCACTTCCCTTATTGTCGGGCGCACTATCCTCAGCTGAAGACAGTACCCTTTTTCAAACTGCTATACCTGCTGATTGTTACCTAAAATTAGAGGGGTTGTTATTCAATCCTGATGTCACATTCGACCTAGGATTCCCATCAAAAACTAACCTAAATACTAATACAAACAGCACTTTAAATACCATTATTAATCGAATTAGACTAGACCAAGAAGAACTCAATCGACAGGTTTTTGCGTTATTAGTTCTAGGCACCTTTATTCCTCCAAGCTTCGCAAATAGTTCGAGTCCTGAACTGTCTTTAGGAGCAGTAAATACAGGAATCAATAGTTTTAGTGACTTCGCCTCGAGTCAGATTAATAACTGGCTCAGCCAACTTGATACTCGATTTCAATTGGGTGTTGATTATCAAACCTCGTATCAAAAAAAAGCTGAATTAATACTATCTCTACGTCGTAAATTTATCAATGATCGTTTAGAATTATCGTATTCTACAGATGCCGCCGCTCAAGGTTCTATCCCTTATGATATTAGTGTCAAATACACTATTGGAGATGACGGGAATCTAAAACTTCAAGGTTTCCAAAAACAAGCAAATGACCCTACGATTGGAAGTATTACAAATGTTCGTACAACTGGGGTTGGACTTTTCTATCGCTATCAGTTTGATAAATTCAGATTACGTAGAAAGAGAAAGAAATTTTCTTCAGAAAGTAACTAATTACTGAAAATCTGTTGTCAGCTTAAATCGGAGAATTCTTCCATTTCCAGTATCACATACCCACAAAATTCTATTTTTATAAGCAATAGAAGTTGGCCCATTAAACTGAGAAAGTCCGTCTCCTCTACCCCCAAAGCTTGCCATTTGATATTTACTAGTAGCTGACCCAACAGGTGGTTTTACTCCTTCAAGTCCTGTTACTGTGAACTGGTACAATGAATCTTTCATCTGGTCTAAAACGAAAATATAATTTGTACCGTCACCAGTGATAATTGTGGAAACAGGTTTTGAAAACTTGTCAGGAGAAGTTAAACTACCATCAGCAATTGTTGTGTCAGTCTCAAAAAGTATTCTTGGCTCATAGCTTGCTCCGAAATCAGTCTCTATATAATCAATAACTTGTACCTTGATAGACGTATTTTCAGATAATGAAGTAAAAACAAAATGATCGGGCCCACCAGCCGAAATCTGAGGTGGTTGGACAGAACTCGATATTCCCATTGGGCTTTTAAAATAGTCACGAAAAAAACCATTGGGGGTATTGACAACAACTGGTGTTATGTATGTCCCATCTTCTTCAAACAATAAGATTGCATCATCTGGACCTCCAAATTTTTGTGGATTATTATCAATTCCAGATCGAGTAACATAAAATCGATTATCTTCTAGAACTGCTATCTTGTTAAATTGAACTTTATCGTCACTCCCAGAGAAAGTACTTTTAAAATATAACGGATGGGCTATTGTATCTACTACTCGCGCATACTCTATTCCAAATTCATTGCCATTGCCGTGCATATCAATACGATAAATACAGGCAATATCTTTTGTAACACCCCCAACTATTCGTTGACTTGAACCAATTGCTAGTAAATCCAATTTTCTATTTTGAGCTACAGATTTAACTCCATTCAACTGAAAACGACCCAGTTCTCTGCCACTTTCGTCTAAGGATATTATTTCCTCTGAAGCTCCATCAACTAAATAAATCAATTCGTCAAATCCAGTAATGATATCTATTGGATTTTGATATTTTTTAATGACTGGCTCAACAGGTACATAAGCTACTTCTCGAGGCAAATATTCAGGAACCTCAATAAAATCTAAATCTGTTTTTTTGCCAAAAAACCCATCACAACCTAAGATTAACAATAGTCCTAATGACCAAAAATAATTTTTATTTAAGTTATTAATCTGAATCATCGTTGGTCATTGTTAAAAGGGATAGATAATCCAACTAAATGCTGAACTCCCATTCGACTGGTTGGATTAACTGCATAATCAATGTATAAAGGATGTATCCCCAACCTTGTTTTGACACCAATACCTGCGGTAGGATAGTTTTGACCTTGAACACTTAATTTATAACCAAGTCTAGTAAAAAGTAAGTCTCGGAAGCTCAACTCCCCTCCCAACCGAATATTTTCTGCATTGTCACTTGGATGGTTCAACTCAGCTGAAGCAACCAATTTTTTTGATTTACTCTCATATGGAACAAATGAAAACCCCATCTTAAATATAGTTGGTGTAGTATACTTACTCAATACAACATCTGTACGATTGAAAGTTGTCTCTAAATCAGAACCTATCATTTGGGAATTCCCTCCAAAGTTTTTGACCACTACTGCAAATGTTAAATCCTTGTAATCTGTTGTATACAAAAATCCAATATCCGCTGTAACTGTATGATTGGTGTATGTAGAAATTCCTTCATAAATATATTTGAGACCTATTCCAATATTGAAATTTTCGGAGAGTTTTCTCGCATAATTTATACCTAGGGCTGTATTGTTAGCATAGAACAATTGCCCTGTCCCATTAGGCTCGAATTCTGTTCTAACTTCCATGGCTCCCGCATTTAGACTATTCACATTAAATCCAATAACTGAGCCATCATCTAACTTGAATCCTGAGGCTAAAAAACTTTGATGTATTCCAGCACCAACAGACAAATTACTCAATGCGATACCAGGACCATTGATTTGAACCAGAGCTGCTGGATTATTCTCAGTACTGTAAAGATTCCCTTTATTTGCTATGCTTGCACTTGCCATTGCAAATGAAACAGGGCTTAAATCATTCTTCAGAAAACTCAACGCGGATAACCCTGCTCGTTGACCACCAAAATTGGGAAGCAATTGAGCTTGACTCAATAACGAGGATAAACTTAAAAATAGTAATAGACCCTTTTTCAAAATACAATGCGAAAATACGACTTGATTAACGGAAAATAGCATCAATATCTCATCAATTAAGTTATGATTTATTATATTCGAACTATTAAACTCTATTTTATGAAAACACTATTATTTATCCCATTGGTAATTTTTTCAACTAGTTTAAATGCTCAATATTATACCTTCAATGCTTCAACTGATTTATATAAGGATTTAGACAAATCTAAATCCCTCAATAACAGCAGGACATGGCAGAACCCTCACTACGATATTCCAATTGCATTTGACTTTACGTTATATGACAAGACTATCAAAAAAATTATTCTTAACGGATTTGGATGGGGTGGTTCATTAACTTCAAGTACAAAAGGGATTTATACTCTATTGATTGCTTATGGATCAGACCTTGTAGATCGTGGATATAACATGATTAAAGATACCATTACTCAAGAATCTAAATCTAATATTTCATACCAATTGGATAGTGTAAACAATAAAAAAATCTTAAAAATACAGTAGAAAAATGCTGGATTCTACCATGAATTAGCTGACGATAGTATATCATCTGATTATACTAATTTTCAGCTATGGCTTTATGAAGAATCAAACGATATAGAATGGCACTTTGGTCCAAGTCGTATTTCAAAACCAAACCTATGTTACAACAATTACTCGGGTACTTATATCGCTCTTTTCCCGATGTTTGATCATGGTATAAATGCTGTTTTAGGAAAAGGATATGTTCTTACTGGGGACCCCACAAATCCCAAATTACTGTGGGTTAATAATCAAGAACCTCATCATATTGATGGTACAATCCCGAATGGAACGATTTACCGATTAAGCAGGCAAAGCATTGGTTTAGACAATCTAAACACCTCTGAAATTATACTATCCCCTAATCCAGTTAGAGAATCTTTCTCTATTTCATCAAATAACAACACCCCAGCAATTGAAAAAATAATAATTTATAACGCTCAAGGTCAAATAGTAAAAAAAGTTAACTTCCTGAAAAATAAAATTGATGTTAGTAGTTTAATAAGAGGTGTATACTTAGTAAAAATAATCACGGAAAAAGGATTATTTTTTAAAAAAATGGTGAAGGAATAACACGCTATAGGGAAATTGCTAATACTCCTTTTCTATAAATTCAGTTCTACATCTTAAGATTTCATAGTAGAGGGTCAATTCATCAACCATTTCAATAAAACTGGGATGAAAACTACAAAAAGCCTTGAATCTTGCCAACTCCTCGTTCTCAAAACTTGTTAGCGTTGACACTACAAAATCATCAAACTTTTTGCCGTTTTCTCTACGTTGCTTGTCCTTAGCAAGCAGCATGGCATACTCTCTACGCTCTCTTCCAGACTTACTAAAACGATCATATAAATAAGTAATTGGGCTTCCCAAAACAGCACCCCCTTGAGCAGACCTATCTAATCCAATAAGTTCTTTTTTCATCTCAATAATTCGAAGTTTTTCACGCACTTTGTCTGCATCTGACTTCCCCAAATCATTACTCACAAACTTGCGATCAAACAAAGAACGTTCACCTAAAATTGAAAACTTAACCTCCCTCAAATCGTAGGTTCTAGGTTGCAGATAAAACACCAAATCTTTTCTATCCACAAACTCAGAAGGCATTATTCTTAACGTATCGTATACTAAATGTGAAATAGTAATTTCTGACTCTGGCTCATAGTCAATGGTAATCAAACCATCTACATTAGTTAATAAAGACTCTCCATGACTATTAGTTACCTTGGCATATAATACAGGTTCTCCATTTACCAAAGATTTAAATGTGGCTGTAAATGTATTGGATTGAGAATACCCCCGTCCAAATACCAAAATCATTAAAAAAATTAATACGTGTCTCAAACTAATTCAGCCCTTGAACGTACAAATCAAGTAAATAGTTGCTTTACTTTTGTAATAAATGACAAGATTTATAATAATTATGAGTATGCTGGCATTGAGCTTAAGTGCTTACAGCCAAAAAATAGATGTTAAAGCACTTTCTCCAAGTTCAGGTAGCTACGATAATATTCACATAAAAAAAATAGCTGAAGACACCTTTCAAAGCAGCTATGTTATATGGGTCAAGAAACAAGTAAAACCCCACTATCATGCCCATCATTCTGAGTATATTCATGTTTTGGACGGGAGAGCTATTATGAGACTTGACTCATCAAATTTTACTATTCAAAAGGGAGATGTAATTTTCGTACCTCAGAAAAGTATTCACGCTGTCAAAACCCTTTCTAAAGAACCTCTTAAGGTGATTTCTATTCAAAGTCCTCTTTTTGATGGTGATCGGATATGGGTAAAAGAATAAAGCATTTATAACACACAGATAGAATATTAATATCTTTGCTAAAGTGGAGATTAAATCTAAAATAGCCCCAATAAAAGCCAAAATAAAAATACTTCCAAACGCCCCTGGTGTATATAAATATTTTGATAAAAATGGTACAATCCTATACATTGGGAAGGCAAAAGATTTGAAAAAAAGAGTAAGCTCTTACTTCAACAAAAAACACTATGAAAATAAAAAAACCGAAATTCTTGTCCGTAAAATATGGGATATAAATGTGACTGTAGTCCCCACTGAAATCGATGCATTACTGCTTGAAAATAGTCTTATCAAAGAATTCAAACCCAAGTATAACATCAACCTCAAAGACGATAAAACATTCCCATCAATTAAAATCACCAACGAGCGTTTTCCTAAAGTGTTTTCCGTCAGAAAAACCATTAAGGATGGAAGCACATATTATGGTCCCTATACCAACATCAAACTCATGCGTATCGTATTGGAATTGTGCAAAAAGATTTATCCGATCCGAAATTGCAACTTCAATCTATCAGAAAAAAATATCACTGCGGGTAAATTCAAGGTATGCCTTGAATACCAAATTGGTAATTGTAAGGGTGCTTGTGAGGGACTAGAAAGTGAAGAAGAATATTTAGAAAGTATTAAAGGCATTCGAAATATTCTAAGAGGGAATCTAAAAGAGGTTAAAGATCATCTTAAAAGTAAAATGGAACAAGCTTCTACTAACTGGCAGTTTGAAGAAGCAGGAAAATATAAAATCAAACTTGATATTCTAACTAACTATCAAAGCAGAAGCACTGTAGTAAATCCTAGAATTAATGACGTAGACGTATATAATGTTGCACAAAATGACCGATATGCTTATGTGAATTATTTGAGAATCTCAAGGGGTATTATCATCCAATCTCGAAACTTGGAACTCAAGAAAAAAATGAATGAAAGCACAGAGAAAATTTTAGAAACCGCACTGGGCGATATTAAAAATTCTGATATGGCTACCGAAACTTCAGAAATGATTGTTCCCATTCCTTTGGATATATCAGAGAACTATTTTATTCCTAAAAGTGGGGATAAAAAAAAACTACTTGAGCTGAGTTATAAAAACGCTCTACTCTACATGAAAGAAAAGACTAATCAATACGAAAAGCTAAACCCAGACTTAAAAAAAGAACGCTTACTAAACACGCTTCAAAAAGATTTAAGACTAAAAGATTTGCCCGTTCACATGGAATGTTTTGATAATTCTAATTTTCAAGGATCATTTCCTGTCAGTGCATGTGTGGTATTTAAAAATGGCAAACCTAGCAAAAAAGAATACCGACATTTCAATATCAAAACTGTGGAAGGTCCTAATGATTTTGCGAGTATGTATGAAGCATTAACCAGAAGATATTCCAAGCTAAATAAACAACAACATTCCTTACCTCAATTGATCGTAATCGACGGCGGAAAAGGACAATTGTCAAGTTCAGTCAAAGCATTAAAAGATATAGGTATTTATGGAAAAGTTGCAATCATTGGTATTGCCAAACGTCTAGAAGAAATTTACTACCCTGAAGATAATCTACCCTTGTATTTAGATAAAAAATCTGAAACACTTCGCATCATACAACACATGCGTGATGAAGCACATCGCTTTGGAATAACACACCATCGAAACCAAAGAAGCAAAGGAACAATTGTTAGTAAGCTGACCGAAATAAAAGGAATCGGTAACGAAACTGCTGCCGAATTGCTTCGCTCATTTAAATCTGTTACTAGAATCAAAAAATCTACATTAGAGGATATTGCCAAAGTAATTGGACCAGCAAAAGCATCTATTATTGTTAATTATTATCGTGATCAACCTTAATTCCTTTATTCAAAAACATGGGTTAAATGCGTTTAAAAAACTTGCATATCACCATGCATCCAAATATGACTACAGTTGTATATTAGATAGCTGTGAACTTGATACTGGGGTACATCAAGGGAGATATGAATTTTTAGTGGCTTATGGAGCTGAAAGAGTATTCTATAATTTAGAAGAACTTGAAAAAACAGAACGAGATTCAGATTGGGTTTTTGGAATAATCGGATATGACCTGAAGAACAAATTTGAAAAACTATCCAGTCAAAATCCTAGCATTGTTGAAACACCTGAAATCACATTTTTTGTTCCTAAAATAGTGTTATCTATTGATAAAAATCAAAAAGCAACCCTTTTAAAAGGAAAGTTGACACAAACTTTTTGGAATTACAAAGAAGAACCTAGGGCTTTCAAAATTAATCCTGAAAAAAATCCAATTACAAAAAACACTTACATAAAAAAAATCACCCAAATTCAAGACTTAATCAAACAAGGGGAAGTCTATGAACTCAATTATTGTATCCCTCACGCATCAGACTATTTAGAGTTTTCTCCAATCGATTTTCAGCTTTCATTGATTAATAAGTCACCAGTACCAATGGCTGCCTATTTTTCAGCAAATTCTTTACACCTCTGTGGTGCGAGTATGGAACGATACATAGCTAAAAATAAAAATGTATTATTAAGTCAACCTATAAAAGGGACTATCAAAAAAGGGGAAACATTAGAAGAGGACCAAGAACTAATATCCGAATTGGTCAATTCTGAAAAAGACCGTGCAGAAAATGTAATGATTGTTGATTTAGTTCGAAATGACCTGAATAAAATTTGTCAAACTGCAACGGTAAAAGTTACTGAGTTATTTGAAATATACAGTTACCTTCAGGTTCATCAGATGATTTCTACCGTTGAAGGAAAATTAAACCCCAACACTAAATTTACAGATATTTTAAAAGCTACATTTCCAATGGGTAGTATGACAGGAGCCCCAAAAATATCGGCAATGAAGTATATCGATCAACTAGAATTCTTCAAGAGAGGTTGGTATAGTGGTTCTGTTGGATACATTGATCCTAATGGTGATTTTGACTTCAATGTAGTTATCAGAAGTTTGCTATGTGATGAGGACAAAAAAACATTGAATTATTGTGCAGGTGGAGCAATTACAATAGACTCTATTCCTGAAAAAGAATGGGATGAAATTCAAGTTAAAACTAAAGCAATCACCGAAGTATTAAATAACTAATCACACATATGATTAAATTTGTTTAAATTAATTATCGAACAACATGGATACAATTATCTCATTAGATCTTGACGATTTCAAGAATGGAAGTCCTGATCAAAAGAAAAAATTTGTTCAAGATTTAGGGCAGGCATACCAACAAATTGGTTTTGTTGCAGTTTATAATCATGAGTTAAGTGATGAATTAACCGCTAGTTTGTATCAATCTACTCAAGAGTTTTATGCTCTCCCTTTGGAGACTAAAATGAAGTATCATATCAAAGGTCTAGCAGGGCAACGCGGCTTTACGTCATGGGGCTCAGAACATAGTAAAGATAGCAAAGTGGGAGATTTAAAAGAATTTTATCACTTTGGCCAAGAAATCCCAACGGAACTTGAAGGGCAGTATGATTACCCAAAAAATGTACTTAATGAAGAAGTCCCTTTATTTAATGAAAATAGTTTAAAAGCATTCTCAGCTCTTCAAGAAACAGGTAAATACATGTTAAGAGCCATTGCATTATTCCTTAATTTAGAAGAATCGTACTTTGATTCATATATAGCGTATGGGAATAGTATTTTACGCCCGATACATTATGGCCCAATAACAGAAGCTCCAAAAAATGCAGTACGAGCAGGACAGCACGAGGATATAAATTTGATAACGCTACTCATGGGAGCAAGTGCTGAAGGTCTTGAAGTTTTAGATAAAAAAAATAATTGGATTCCAATCACTGCACTCCCTAATCAATTAGTTGTTAACGTTGGGGACATGCTTCAACGATTAACTAACAATGTCTTAAGAAGCACTACTCATCGAGTAGTAAATCCTCCAAAAGATCAATGGGGAACAACTCGATTCTCTATCCCATTTTTCTTGCATCCTACATCAGAGATGAGGTTGGATTGTCTGGGCAATTGTGTCACCAAAGAAAATCCTAAGATGTATGAAGATATCTCTGCAGGTGAATTTTTGAATGAACGATTAATAGAAATTGGTCTAATAAAAAAGTAAGCAAAAACAGCCCAATTATTCATCATTGAAGATCACTACTTATTTATCTCGTGACTTAATATGAATTCTTTTGTAAAAGAAGTCATCAAGATAAGTTGGCCTATTATCATAGGGCAAATAGGTATGGTTCTTACTGGATTTTTTGATAGCCTAATGGTAGCAAAACTTGGGCACGAAGAGTTAGCTGCAGTAGGTATTAGCAATAGTATTTTTTTTCTATTAGCTATTTTCCCAATGGGCGTTACCATGGCTTTTTCTACCATTACTGGGATACTGCAGGGAAATAAAAAAATATCGTTGTACCACTACTTTGTGAAGGATAGTTTTACCACCACTATCATTTTATCTGGTCTTATAAGTGTAGTCATATATATTATTACAAAAAACTTTGAATGGATTAATCAACCAGAAAATGTGACACAGATTTCTAAACCATACTTTACTTTCCTCAATTGGTCTTTGATGCCAATGCTCATTTTTTTCTTTGCAAAAAATATAAGTGATGGTTTCAGTTATACAAAAGGAGGTATGTTTGTTACTATTTCAGCACTTTTTCTAAATATTTTCCTTAACTGGATATTAATATATGGTAAGCTAGGATTTACCGCATATGGCGTTAATGGTGCTGGATATGCTACAATAGTATCAAGAGTTTACATGGCTATTAGCATGTTAATTTTACTTTTTAACTCATCCGACACACCACTGAAATTTTCTACGTTTATTTCATCCCTAGGCAATTCACATAGAATAAAATTTTATAAAAAAATCATCCGATTAGGGTTTCCCAGCGGATTGCAATACTTTTTTGAAGTAGCCGCTTTTGCAGGTGCAGCTGTAATGGCTGGATGGCTTGGAGCTAGAGAGTTGGCAGCCCATCAGTTAGCAATAACCATTGCATCCTTTACATACATGTTTGCTGGAGGAATTGCTGCTGGAGGAAGCATATGTGTGGCAAAAGCCTATGGAAATAAAAATTTTAATCATGTAAAAAAATATGGAAAAGCATCCTGGCAAATTGGATTTATTGTCATGAGTTTTTTTGCTATTATTTTTTTGTTTTTCAATCATTCTCTGGCTCAATTATTTTCTGATAATGAAGACATAATTCAAATGGGTGCCCAACTTTTAATTATCGCAGCTATCTTTCAACTAAGTGACGGGATTCAAGCAATATCTGTTGCTTTATTAAGAGGTATCACAGATGTAAAACTTCCTAGTTTTTTTATATTCATGGCCTACTGGGTTATTGCTATCCCCATGGGATTCATCCTCTCTAAGTCATCCGAATATGACTATTGGTTGACTGGATTGAATGGTATCTGGATTGCTTTAAGTTTAGGGCTAACTATATCTGCAGTAGGTCTCTCATATCGTTTTTATTTTTTACTTCGTAGATCATGAAATTTATTTATATACTTACATTACTTCTTTCTTCAATATGTTCACTAGCACAGTCTACTATCGGTATAATTATTGAGCCAAGTTTTAATGTCCCTCAATTTAAAAAATCTTCTCAATCAGATTCTATAAAAGGCATTTCAAATACAGATTTAACATTAAGTTTTGGACTAGAAATTAAAAAAAAATTGGATCGATACAACGCAATAAGTTTTATTCCGGGGTTCCTTCAAACTAATTTACTAACTGTAAAAGAAAATCTTCAATTTTTAGACTTAATACACCCCTCACTACCTGAGATAAAAGATCTAACACAATCAGCAAATAAGATTGCTCGAGTGAGATATAGGTTCCAATATATTGGAACACAGATACTTTATAATAGACAACTTAAGTTGAGAAAGATACCCCCTAAGTTCAACGTAGAAATTGGCGGGGGGATGGGTTTACACTATCTAATCGACCACTCAGTAAAGATAAAGACAGAAGGTTTTGCATTAAATAACAAATTTGTTCATGTTATAGAAAACGAAACGGGATTAGACCCAAACCCTATATTAATTCAGGCACTTATAAATGTCAATTTACTTTATGAGGTTACTCCAAAATTTACCTTAAACGCGGGTTTTAAAACCGGACTTCCTATTACAAATACAAACAATGAATCTTTTGCATTTAGGATATACAACAATGGTTTAAGAATAGGAATAACCAAGTTAATTTAGTTATCGCATTAGATAGACTTCTCCCTTTGATACATATGGTGCCTCAGTGCCGTTTTCAGGTTTTTGATAACGAATTATAAAAAAATAATACCCCTCATGGACCAATTCTCCTTGAAAATTACCGTCCCAGCTAAATTTGTCATCGGAGCTTTTAAAGACTAATTCACCCCAACGATTGTAAATCTGCATTGACTTCAATGTTACATTACCTGTAGGTTGAAAAATATCGTTTAAACCATCATCATTAGGTGAGAATGCGTTAGGAATAAATATCTCACATGCATACGGCAAAAAAGTCAAATTGATATCATCCGTAAAAATGCCGCATTGATTGGAAACTGTTACAGAATAATACCCACTTGATGTGATCTCTCTATCTCCTCCTACATGCCCATCATTCCAGGAATAAGTCGCATTCTGAGATGTTAATTTTATATTTTTTACACCATCACCACAAAGCAAAGAATCATTACCAAGATCAAAGTTTGGTGCTGACAGCATACTTATTGTTACCGAATCCCTAAAACTACAACCATTTTCTGTTTTTTCTGCCCAAAAAACACCTGGACTTTTAATGATAATTGAAGAATCAATATCTCCAGTACTCCACAAAATGGATGTATTTTTTTTATCTATTTTTTTAATAATGCTATCCCCCTCACAAATGGTAGTATCATTACCTAGCTCATAACTTGGCAATTCAATAACTGAAGTAGATTGAGTAAATGTATCTTTACATCCATTCGCATCTACTGCATATGATATTTGATGGTCTCCGACTATATCCGGGCTAAATACCCCATTGTTTATTATCAATGTACTAATCCAATTTCCGCCAGATATTTTAGGATTTAGAATAACATCATTGTCTCCTATACAATAAAAGGGATCAAGGCCATCAAAAGAATTATCCGGTTGAGCAACTACGTTTACACTATCTTTATACATATCATAACAACCGTTAACGTCTGTCACCTCTAAAGTTATCTCATAATTGCCTGTAAATGCATAAGTATGAGATGTTATTGCCTTGGTAGACGTGTTTCCATCACCAAATCCCCATTGATGTGTAGCAGACGCATCTTGGGTATTGTGTTCAAAATTAAAAAGATTGTTATTAATACACATTACTGAATCTAAAACTAAACGTGAGGAATCAATTGGTCTTTTTCTGACCTCAACTGTTAAATCAAATGAATCTGTACACAATTCATCTCGTGGAGTGAATGAATTAGATATAATTAATTTTACGTTATAAATCCCTGGTTTTTGATAAGAAACATCCCCATTTATGATTTGATTATCAGCAGTCCCGTCTCCATATAGCCATTTAAAAACAGTGTTTGAATAAGGTGTGCTAAGGTATCTGAATGTTGAATTATCCTTGAAATAAAAGTGATTTAAATTTCCCCCAGGTTGGTAGTAACATTGTACTAGGTTATTATCAGGGTATGCAGGATCAATACCAAAATTGACAATTGGCTCAGGTGCAATCGTGTCATATTTTATAGCTTCTGCAATGCAGCCAGGACTCGTGACTTTCAGTTTTACTGGGAATATTCCATAGGTTGAATACGATTTGGATGGAGTTATCTGATTAGAATTAGTGAAATCCCCAAAATCCCATCGATATATTAATGACTGGGGCTTAGACTGAGTCACGCTTGGGGTGAAATCGGTATTATTACCAGTTTCACATTGATAATTGTCACTCATTGTGAAATCCACTGAAAGTGTTTCTGTCTTAACATTATCTTCTGGGTAATTGGTGTTTAAATAATCAAATACTAATCCTGATCCATTATACTCAAAAATAGAGAAGAAATATGTCTCATTGGGCTCTAGTTTTTTGACGTTAACTGATGAGCCAATGCCATTGTATACAATAAACTCGTTACCACTAATTGAACTCCCATTACCAAAGCTATCTGCAGCTAAATAATAGGTGTTTTTAACAGGATAAGACGAAATAGCAACATTTTTAGAAGCCACAACTATTCGTGAGGAACCATTTCCATTGGTCCATGAAATTGTAGTTCCACTGCATGAGGTCTGATTAATGATAATATTAGAAGCAGCAATCGAAGGTCCCTGTGCTAAAGAAACCAACACCGAAAAAATAGCTATTACAATACCACAGAATCTCAACATTAGTTGTACAAATTTAGTGATTAAAAGAAATTGTAATAAAATATATCTCCGATTGAAGTCATATTCTAGCAACTATTCCCAAAGGCAAAATTTGATTCGTTTTTGAATTTAAACACAGCTCTGATATCTCAAAATCTCTGTCTCTAAAATAATCATTCATTAAATTTTGAATAATATAGGGTGATAATCCAAGCGAGTAAACATTTAATACTAAAAAACCTTTGGAAGACAAAATTTGAGCAACCTGTTCAAGTAGTTTTCCTAGTTTTTGTTCGAGCTTCCAACGTTCTCCTTTAGCTCCAATCCCATATGCTGGAGGGTCTAAAATGATTCCTTGATACATTTTGCCACGCTTTACCTCTCGACTAACAAACTTTAATGCATCTTCAACAACCCATCGAATTCCCTTTAGCTTGCTATGAGCTTGATTTTCGTTTGCCCAACTAACTACTTGCTTAATGGAATCCACATGAACAACATCCATATTTGCTGCTTTAGCAGCAAGTGAAGCTCCTCCTGTATATGCAAATAAATTAAGGACACTCCCTTTACCATTAAATGCTAAAGATTTTTTATAAATATAATCCCAGTTAGCAGCTTGTTCTGGAAATATCCCCACATGCTTAAACTGGGTGAAATTTAGCTTCATTTTAATTCGATGACCTGGCAGTCGATAATGAATATACCAAGGCCTAATCTTACTTACGTGTTCCCAAACTCCTTTATGACTCCCTTCTTGTGCAAAAGAAGCAGTTTGTAAATCGTTCCATTCATCAGCTGACATTCGCTGATCCCAAATAGCTTGAGGCTCAGGTCTTACAAGAATCTGACCAGCAAACTTCTCTAATTTCATCCCGTTACCTGAATCTATTAATTCATACTCCGCCCAATTATCTGGGGTAATCGCCTTTATCATACTACTTTTATCTCATCTGGTTTTAAGGGAGGTTGATTGACTATATGCAAATATATACTTGCTAAAGCTGCAACATCATTTTGGCAATAAGTTCTAATACGTTCCATATTTCTATCCTGATAATAAACATCGAATATTTTGCTTCCATCAATATCATCTTTAGAAGATGGAATATCAAATACAGCAGCTAAAAGATCTAGTGAAGTATAGTTCTTAAAGTCTCCAAACTTCCATAGATTCATCGTATCCAAGTGCTTAACATCCCATGGTTTCTTACCCGCCAAATCCAACATGTCTGGCATTTTTATCCCGTTAATGAGAATCCTTCTACTCAAATATGGAAAATCAAATTCTTTACCATTGTGAGCACACAAAAAATGTAATTTTGGATTATAACTTTTCTGAAGTAATTCACAAAATTCTTCTAATATGCTAAATTCATTTTCCCCATAAAAACTCTTCACACGAAATTCACGACCATTTCCGTCATCATGAATAAACCCTACTGAAATGCAAATAATTTTTCCAAACTCTGCATAAATTCCTGCTCTTGAATAAATTTCTTCCGGAGTTTCCTCATTTTTAGCGATCTGATTGGCCTTTAGATCCCACAATTTTTTCCATCTACCATCTAGTGAGTGATAACTCTCACATTGTGGTACCGTTTCTATGTCTAAAAATAAGATGTTTTTCATATGGGTCTAATTATTTACTGATGACAAAAATAGTTTTTGTTAAATGACTCCCATTAAATATGTCTTTCTAAGTTATATTATTTATAAATTTGTTGAATGAATTCTCTATCCTATCCTGTTATTTTAATAGCACTAATCTTATCTTATAATTATTCGTATGGTCAATTCAATGAAAATTTCTCTGATAATGAATTACTGATAAACCCTAAGTGGGTTGGCGACATTAATAAATTTAATATCGTAGATGGCAAACTTCACTCCAATAGTAGCGTAACTTATGATGAATTCTATATCAGTACCAAAAGTAAGCGGGTTCTAGAGACTGAGTGGCAAATTTCTATGGATCTTGATTTCAAAACCTCCTCTGCGAATTACATTGATATTTTTCTGGCATCAGACAGTTCAAATCCATCGAAAGCTAGCCAAGCCTATTTTGTTCGAATAGGCGACACAAAAGACGACGTTTCTTTGTACCGTATTTTTGATGGATTAACAACTCAACTCACCAATGGCTCTGACAATAAAACAGAGAAGAAAAAAATAGATTTACACGTAATTCATCAAGCCAACGGAAAATGGACCATTAAAGTTGACTATAATAATGGTTATATTTACAACCTTGCTGGCATTCAAGTGCATCACCCTTTCAATAATGTTTTACTAAGCAGTAATGGAAATTTGAAATGGGATGGTCTGGATTCGAATGGCATTAAGCTCTCAATTGGAAATTACATATTACTTATTGAGGCGTTTAATAAAACTGGAAAAATCATCAAGAGAAAAATTGCATTTGGGATTACAGAGATATTTTAAACAAAACATGCTCACAACAGAATCAACATCAAACCATAATAATTTAGAGGATAAATCAACTCTTGATTTATTAAAAGCAATGAATATAGAAGACCAATCGGTTCCTCACTCCGTAAACAATGAAATTCATGCCATACAAAACTTAGTAGATGCTGCATATCAAACAATGAGTCAGGGAGGTCGATTATTTTATATAGGTAGTGGCACAAGTGGAAGATTGGGGATTGTAGATGCAAGTGAGTGTCCACCGACCTATGGTGTTGATCCCGGAGTTGTTAATGGTATCATTGCTGGAGGAGATCAAGCGATACGAAATGCCGTTGAAAATGCTGAAGATGACCCTTTGCAAGGCTGGTATGATTTAGAAAAACATAATGCCAATAAACTTGACTTTGTGATCGGAATTAGTGCAAGTGGAACTGCACCTTATGTTCAAGGAGCATTGGAAAAGTGCAAAGAAAATAATATATCAACTGGTGCTATAGCATGCAATAAACCCAGTAAAATTGGCTCAATGGTTGACTACCCCATAGAAGTAGTTGTAGGGCCCGAGTTCGTAACTGGAAGTACTCGAATGAAAAGTGGTACTGCTCAAAAACTTATTCTCAATATGATTAGTACTAGTCTTATGATTAAACTTGGTCATGTTGAAGGAAATCAAATGATTGATATGCAACTGAGCAACAAGAAATTAGTTGCCAGAGGTACGCGAATGATAATGAAACAAACAGGACTAGACGAGTACACAGCCAACGACCTTCTCATGAAACATGGAAGTGTGAGGAAGGCCGTTGAACATGTTGCAAACTGGTAATCCAAAAAACTCAGGATTGAAATACTATAATTTTAGTATTTCATCCTTAGGAAACTTCACTGAAAAACCATACTCCAATTTCCTTTTATCAAGACCTTTAAGATTAATATTCCACGACAAAACACCTGTTTCTTCATTAAATTTACCACTCCCATTTGTTGATGTTATTTCAATTTTCTCATTTTTACTCACTGGTATATGGTCCTCTATGGTGAGATTCACATCACCCTTATTTTTATTCTTAATCGTGATTACATAATTGGCCGAATACACCTTACTATTCTCGATCAATTTCTTTTTGGTTTGACTATCCGTCTTTTTTCGTTCGACATAAACACTTCGATCTCTGCCCATAGAAACATCAAGTGTATCATCCAAGACTGATGGATTCACAACTGTTCTACCAATAAAGGTATTTCCATAATATATATTGGCCTGACCTGTAAGTAAATCTAGTGATTCCCAATCTGTCAATCGAGCAACTACAAATGCATCTTTTTCAAGTTTTGGGACCAAATACAATTGAAATTCAGTGCTCACTTTTTCACGTTTAAGATCCATGTAGTGAGGTTTCCCCCCTGAGGATACATTCATTGGTAAAGCAATATCAAACGCTATTGAACTAAAATTCTGAACCTTATTGGTATATTCATAAAGCATTGATGCCTCTTCTTCTATCTCCATATCATCCTCCGGAATACTTTCCATACCAGCAGATTTTTCAGACACCGTATTCCGCTCTAAATACAACCCTTTTTTTGCTTTATCCTTGCGAATAAAACGCTGAAAGTTCACAAACCAAATCGGTAGTTTTGGTTTTGTATTCCCTTGATTAGGATTGGCATTTGACACTTTGATTTTAACTTGATTCCAATCTATCCCTGTATTTTGATACACTTGAGCCTTATATACTAGTGTAATGTCTGATTGATGATCTTTTGCAATTAAATCATAATGTGGATTCCATCCTGCATTCCCCGATAAATAATTTAACTTTATAGTCCCATTAGTTGAAGCAGGGCTCGATACACTTATAATCACCTGATGACGATAAGTTGGTGTAGGTTTAATGTTCTGATTTTGAATTAACGCTTGTAATTTTTTTAATTCTTCTTTTAATGATTTATGATGATCAACCATTTTCATAGATTGAAGCGATAAGAAATATCTTAAATGAGCGAGTTCTCTCAATTCTTCCCTCAAAAATGATACGGTTCCTTTCAAAAGTTCTAATGAATCGGAATTGGATGTCCCCTTAACCAAAGGATTACCCATTATTAAATTCTTTTCTTGATCGATTGCCTGCATCAATTCTGAATTTTTATTCATCCTTAACCTGCTGTTTTTTATGGAATCATGTAATGCCTTTACTCGATCTAAAAGTTTGGGTGAAGGTGTATTCTTTTCATGAATTGGATTCTCCATAAAATAACGATACTGTGTATTTAGAATTGTAAATTTACCCCCTCCTGAAGCTTGAATACTTGCTTTATTGATGTAAGGTGATACATCATTAAAAATAAAGTGGGATGTCCCCTTTGGTATGTGCACATAAGCTTCCTGAAACAATTGGGCATTTTGCATAAAAACAGTCACATTTTTTAACTTATCCTTGACTATAAATTCACGTTCATTGGCTTTCAAAAAAGACAATCCTAAAACACTCACAGCTAATACTAAAATTATTTTTTTCATACTGCTTAATCCCATAATTAATAAATAGGTAAATGATAAACTACAAACACATCATGACTTCATTATTTTTGCAGCGTGGAAGATTTGATAACCATACACGTGACCGACCTTTCAGGAAAACAACATCAGATTGCTGCCCCTACAGATATGAATCTAAATGTAATGGAGGCTATTCGTGCTAATGAGATTCCCATAAAAGCCACTTGCGGAGGTATGGCTATGTGTGCAACATGTAATTGCTTAGTAAAGAGCAATCACCCACTTCCAGAAATGAGTGAGGATGAGGAGGCCATGCTTGATGAGGCATTTGTTCTTGATATTGAAGGGAGTAGGTTAATGTGCCAAATCCCCGTATCTGATAAAATTGATGGCTTACAAATTCAGTTGGGAGAACTGACCGCAGAATAATAATATTTGACTTAAGAAGACTCAATTAATCTCATTTAAAAATTAGTCCCCATTAAAAAACTAACTTATCCAAAAGATGGTATGAAATCTTTAGACACAAATTGACTTGAATTATTTGAATTTATAGAGCAAAAAGTTACATTTGCAGCCCTATTTTAAGAATAAAATAATTTTATTGTGGATACATTATCATACAAAACCATATCAGCTAACAGCAAAACTGTTGATAAACAGTGGGTTGTCGTTGATGCAGAAGGAAAAACGCTAGGTCGTTTTTGTTCTGAAGTTGCTAAAATATTAAGAGGCAAAAACAAGACAAATTACACCCCACATGTTGACTGTGGTGATCATGTTATTGTTATCAATGCTGAAAAAATCATTTTTACGGGCAACAAAATGGAAACTAAAGAATATGAAACATTCAGTGGTTACCCAGGTGGTAGAAGAGTAACATTAGCAAAAGATTTATTAGCAAAAAAACCAATCAGTCTCATAGAACGAGGAGTGAAAGGGATGTTGCCTAAAAATAGGTTAGGTAGAAAATTATTTACCAATATGCATGTATTTTCAGGGACTGAACATCCTCATGCTGCACAAAAACCAACCAAAGTAGAGATTTAATTATTATATGGACGTTATAAATACAATTGGGAGAAGAAAATCATCAGTAGCTCGTGTATACATGAGTGAAGGTAAAGGTGCTATAACGGTTAATGAACGACCGTTAGAAGAGTACTTTGCTTCTCAAGAATCCGTATATTATGTAAACCTTCCGCTCACCACTTGTGATGCTGCTGGCAAATATGATATACAAGTTAATGTAGATGGTGGTGGAACCACTGGACAAGCAGATGCTATAAAACTTGCCATTGCAAGAGCATTAGTAGAAGCAGATCCAGAGCACAAACCAGCCCTTAGAGCAAAAGGGTTAATGACACGCGACTCACGTTCTGTTGAGCGTAAAAAAGCTGGTCAACCAAAAGCAAGAAAGAAAACACAATTTAGTAAGCGTTAATAGAATGGCAGTTAGTACAGAAAAATTATTAGAAGCAGGTGTACATTTCGGACACCTCACAAGTAAGTGGAATCCTAAAATGGCCCCATACATTTTCATGGAGCAAAACGGAATTCATATTATAGATCTTAACAAAACTTCATCTAAACTTGATGAAGCTAAGCATGCTATTCAAAATATAGCTCGAACTGGCCGTAAAGTGATGTTTGTTGCAACCAAAAAACAAGCCAAAGAAATTTTAGAGGAAAATGCACGTAGAGTAAATATGCCTTTTGTTTCTCAAAGATGGTTAGGAGGGATGCTCACAAACTTCGCAACTGTTCGAAAATCCATTAAAAAAATGCAAGCCATCGAAAAAATGAAAACCGATGGAACATTTGATAACATGAACAAAAAAGAGCGTTTAATGAAAACACGTGAGCAAGAAAAATTAGCTCGTGTACTTGGAGGTATCGAAAATTTAAATCGTATCCCATCAGCTCTTTTTGTTATTGACATCAAGCGTGAGCATATTGCAATCAAAGAAGCTCAGAAATTGAATATTCCAATCTTTGCGATTGTTGATACCAACTCTGATCCAACTAAGGTTGATTTCCCTATTCCAGGTAATGATGATTCGGCAAAATCACTACACATTCTTTGTAATGAAGTAACGGATGCTATTGCTGCTGGTCTTCAGGAAAGAGCTCAAGCCAAAGAACAAGCTAAAAAGGATGAAGCAGTTGCTGAAAAAGCAACAGAAGAAACTCCTGAAAAAGCATAGAATTATTTTTTAATTTAAACCCATTTTTATTTTATAGATAATGACAACCATTACAGCGTCTGCGGTAAATAAACTCAGACAAATGACCGGTGCCGGTATGATGGATTGCAAAAAAGCTTTGCAAGAATCAAACGGAGATATGGATGGAGCCGTTGACATCCTAAGAAAAAAAGGAGCAGCTAAAGCTGCAAAAAGAGCGGACAGAGAAGCTGCAGAAGGTCTTTCGATTGCTAAATCCTCTGATGACAATACCTACGGAATTGTTGTTGAAGTAAATTGTGAAACTGACTTCGTTGCTAAAAATGACGACTTCGTTGCATTTGCTAACCAAGTTGCAGACTTTGCGTTGACTAACCAATTTTCTGATAAGGACGCTCTTTTAGGTGCTGCCTTTGAAGGGAAAACCCTTGGTGAAATATGCGTTGATAAAACTGCTGTCATTGGCGAAAAAGTAGAAGTGTCAAACTATGCTCTATTATCCTCAGAAGGTGTAGTTGCATACAACCACGGTGCAAATCGCATTGGTGTACTTGTAGCTCTAAACTCTGCTTCCGATGATGCATTACAAGCAGGTAGAGACCTTGCTATGCAAATTGCAGCAATGAATCCAATTGCTGTTGATGAGAACGCTGTTTCTCAAGAAGTTAAAGACAAAGAGCTAGAAATTGGTAGAGACATTGCCAAGCAAGAAGGTAAACCTGAAGAAATGTTAGATCGAATTGCTCAAGGTAAATTAAAACGTTTTTTCAAAGACAACACGTTGATGAATCAATCTTATGTCAAAGATGGTTCGATGACTGTGTCTGCCTTCCTTAAGTCTGTGAGTCCAGATTTAGAAGTAAAGTCATTTGAGCGTTTTCAATTAGGAGCGTAACTCAACCAAGACAACATACTAAAAGCCCTCCATTTTTGATGGAGGGCTTTTTTTATTTCCAATTTGTCATTAATACGCTTAATTTTGGCAATCAAATACATCCATGTCATACAAAAGAATTTTACTAAAACTAAGTGGCGAGGCACTTCTCGGCGATAAAGAGTTCGGAATTGATAGCAGTGTGCTTTCCATGTACGCTAAAGAAATAAAATCAGTAGTAGACTTGGGTATTGAAGTAGCCATCGTCATTGGAGGAGGTAATATATTTAGAGGGGTAAGTGGCGTCGAAGGCGGAATGAAAGACCGAGCAAATGCCGATTATATGGGTATGCTAGCCACTGTTATAAATGCAATGGCACTGCAAAGTGCCCTCGAAAACGAAGGGGTTTATACTCGCCTTACAAGTGCCATTAAAATGGAGCAAATAGCTGAACCTTTCATTCGAAGACGTGCTATTCGACATTTGGAAAAAGGGCGTGTTGTTATTTTTGGAGCTGGTACTGGGAATCCCTATTTTACAACAGATACTGCTGCTAGTCTACGTGCTATTGAAATAGAAGCCGATGTTATTCTTAAAGGTACACGAGTGGATGGAATATATACCGCTGATCCCGAAAAAGATGCTAGTGCTACGCGTTATGACAAAATCAGTTTTACAGAGGTTATCCAACGTAATTTGAAAGTCATGGATATGACCGCGTTTACCCTATGCCAAGAAAACTCACTTCCTATCATTGTATTCGACATGAATAAGTCTGGCAACCTCGCCCAAATTGTAAATGGCGATTCGGTTGGTACCCTAGTGAGTTAATTGAAAACGCTTTAATTTTTTAAATTTATATTGATTAAATTTGACTTAAGTATTTCAAAATACAAAGGAAGTATTTTGAGATTTAAAACTTATTTTTCCACATCATGCTTTCTACTGGCTTGATGGTACGTTTGTTGTATTTCGCATTTTTCTTTTTGTTGTAGTAGGTTTCGATTTCACCTTCCACCACAAAATAAATCAACTGCCCGATAGGCATGCTTCGATACACCCTTACAGGTTGAGTAACACTGATCTCCAACGTCCATGTATTACAAAAACCTACATCTCCCTTGCCTGCAGTAGCATGAATATCAATTCCTAATCGACCTGTACTGCTCTTGCCCTCCAAAAATGGTATGTGAGCATGGGTCTCTGTATATTCCTCAGTCACTCCCAAATACAATACCCCGGGCTGAAGTACATATCCATCAAGGGGTATTTCAAAATGCTCAATTTTGTTATGGTCTCTAGCATCCAAAACCCGATTGGAATAGCAAGCCAAATGCTTGCCTAAGTGAACATCATAGCTATTGGTTCCTAAATCGTCACGATTGAATGGCTCAATCAATATGGTTCCTTTTTCGATTTCTTCTAAAATTCGTACGTCACTTAGTATCATGGTGTTTTGATTGGGTCAATTTTAATCGATAATTTCTACTTTCCAAAATACAAGTGTTCTGTCATCACTACAACTTACGAACATATTTTCATCTATCCATAGGGTCTTGTTAATGCAATTGGTATGTCCTTTATATCGGTCGTAATCAATGACCTTCAACAAGGTCAACTGTTCGTTCCATACTTTAATGGTTTTATCCATGCTACAACTTAATAAGAATTGACCATTCCAACTGAGATTTTTTACTTGATATAAATGAGCTGGCACCTGATGAACCACTTGGTTCAAATGTAAGTCATGAGCTAATATCTTAGCATCTCTACACGTGCTAACTAAAGTAGCATCGTCTAGCAACGCTAACCCAAAAACAGAATTTGTATGACCTTTCAAAATACGCTCAGTTTTGAAGGTATTTTTATCCAATTGATAAATGTGTGAATCCGAGGATCCAACAAAAATGGATGATTTACCAAAAGCAACTGATCTTAAACTATGAGTGGAAACCGTTTCTTTCAATGACTTGGAATGATGAACAATGCAACCATCCTCTCCCCCACTAAAATCATCGGTGATAATGAAGACTCCGCCTTGATGTTTTTTGTCGGTTTGTAGGAGGGATTTATTCTCCAAATCCACCTGATAAATGGTTCCTGAACGACCTCCAACTAAAAGAATATTTTTTTTCTTATGAATACTATAAATCGGCTCCCCCGTTTGCATAATTAATTTCCCATCGGTTGGAGAATCGATGTCCCAACGAACAACATAGCCCTCAGCCCCCGCTGAGTATATATGCCGACCCTCAAAATCAACGATAAAATCATAAATAGCATCTCGATGGCCTTTTAATTGTGCTACTTTTGTTATGTTTATTTTAGATTGGGTTGCCACTACATTCAAAGAAACATATAAATAATGGAATGGTTGCACTTTGGCGAATTGAAGAAACCAAAGAAGAACTGTTTGACCTATTGCCTAATGGTTGGAAAGCAAAGCTAGACATCAACTCGATGAGCAGGCATAATATTGCTGCAAGAGTTTTGGCCCATACTGTCTGTCCTGATTTTGATAGCATCGAAAAAGATGAGTACGGCAAACCCTATTTTGTGAGTAAAGATTATCCCATTTCGATCACACACGCAGGAGATTATGCTGGTTTTATGTACACTGAAGACCGTGAGTGCGGCATTGATATTGAACAAATAACTCATCGTATTGAACGTATTCAGCATAAGTTTATTCGAGAAGATGAGAAAGCATTTGCTGAAGCTGGATTGAAAGGCATGTTCATGGTTTGGTGTGCTAAAGAGGCCATGTATAAATATTATGGATTAAAAGCATTGGATTTTAAAGCGAATCTCCAATTAAAATTTGAGCCATTTGACCAAGAAGGCACCCTGCAAGGAATCATATCAAAAAACGAGTACAAAAAAACAATGAATCTGCATTATCAATTTTTTGATGAATATTTGCTCATCCACACTCAATAGATGAAAAAGGTAATTTGGATAACAGGAGCAGGTAGCGGTATTGGTGAGGCCTTGGCAAAGGCATGCAATCACGAAGACCATACTATTATCTTATCGGGGAGAAATAAAACTCAGTTGGAATCTGTTTCGAAAAACATAATAAATTCGTTTATCCTTCCATTGGATGTAACTCAAGAGAATCAAATCAAACAAGCAGTAACGTTAGTTAAATCCACTTTTAGGAAAATAGATATTCTCATCAACAATGCAGGTGTTAGCCAACGAGCAACCGTATCTGAAACAGCCAACGAGGTTGGTCGAAACTTAATGGAGGTGAATTTCTTTGGTAGTATTCACCTCACAAAAGCAGTTCTTCCTATGATGCTTGGAGCAAATCAAGGGAGCATTGTAGCCATGAGTAGTGCTGCTGGAAAATTTGGATTCCCATTACGTTCGTATTACTCTGCATCAAAACATGCTTTGCACGGATTTTATGAATCTCTGAGTCTTGAACTAAAAGACACTAAAGTGCATGTCATGGTCGTCTGTCCGGGTAGAATTAAAACTGATATAAGTAAAAATGCACTAACTGGGTCGGGCGAGTCGCACAATCAAATGGACCAAGGACAACTCCACGGCATATCCGTTGAAAAATGTGCGTCTAAAATTGTCCAAGGCATTTCAAAGAAAAAGGCTGAAATCTATATCGGTGGAAACGAAATTTTACTCATTTACATCAAACGATATCTCCCTTTTCTTTTTCGTCGAATTGCAAAGCGAGTCAATCCAAAATAATTCCATTAGAAATGGATTTGGGTAGCGAGTTTTGATTTGGTAAATTCGCATACCTTGGAAAAAGAAATTAGCGGCATTCAACAAATGGGGATAGGCATCCCTGATGTCCATGAAGCATGGACTTGGTACAGAAATAATTTTAGTATGAACATCCCTGTTTTTGAGGAAGCTGCTACAGCCGAACTCATGCTACCCTACACCGGTGGCAAACCTCATGACAGGCACGCAGTACTTGCTCTTAATATGCAAGGAGGAGGCGGTTTTGAAATCTGGCAATATACCAGTCGAAAACCTCAACCCGCATCATTTCAACCAATGCTAGGTGATCTAGGAATCAACATCTGTAAGATGAAAACAAGAGACATTCATGCATCTTTCAAAAATTTCGATAAGACTTATCTCATATCCAAGGAAATTGAAAAAACACCGCACGGGACACCACATTTTTGGGTTAAAGACCCCTATGGAAATAAATTTCAAGTAATAGAGTCGGATAACTGGTTTTCCAAAAACTCAAACGATACTGGTGGAGTTTTTGGTGCTATAATTGGTGTATCGGATATTGAAAAATCCATCCAATTCTATACAGACATTCTTGGCTATGATACAATTGAATGGCAAGGTGAAGGCAATTTTAATGATCTAACCCCATTAAATCCGAAAAAACATCAATACAAAAGGGTCATCTTATCACACAGTAAAAATAGAAAAGGGAGTTTTAGTCAACTATTGGGTTCTTCTCAAATAGAACTCATCGAAAACCTCACGGAAACTGGGAAAAACATTTATCAGGATCGATACTGGGGAGATCTTGGGTTTATTCACCTCTGTTTTGATGTTGTTGGTATGGAAGCATTAAGAGAAGAATGTAAAGAGGCAGGTCATCCGTTCACAGTGGACAGTGCTAACTCATTTGACATGGGTGAAGCAGCAGGGCATTTTTCATACATTGAGGATCCGGATGGTACACTAATTGAATTTGTTGAAACACACAAAATACCTATACTGAAAAAAATTGGCTGGTACCTCGATATTCGAAAAAGAGATGCCCTAAAACCTTTACCTCGCTGGATGGTTAAGAGTATGGGACTAAACAAGAAAAAATAATTAAAAATGAAACTTAAATTCACGCATTTAACACTTTTGATTGGCTTAACATCTTTGCTTTCATTTATGTTCTTAAACTCACAGGAAGTCAAACCTTCATCTACTGAATTGGATAATCATCCAGGTTGGTTCAAGCAGTTTGTCAAATTAAAAGGCGATGAAAATGGTAAAATACCGCACGGCTTAACCATGAAATGGTACAAAGCTGACCAAGACAACCAATTGTTGTACAAAAAGGCAGTGAATGACTTGGAAAATATTAAAGAGATTGGTCCATTCAATGTCGGTGGCAGAACACGATCTATTCTTATTGACAATAATAACCCAAACCGATACATATGTGCTGGAGTATCCGGTGGAATATGGGTGTCGGAAAACAGAGGCGGTTCATGGAAAATCGTAGATGACTATGCCCCTACATTATCAGCTACTTGTTTAACACAAAGCCCATTTAATCCTTCTTTATTTTATTATGGAACAGGCGAAAGTTATGGAAATAGTGCAGATTTAGGTGGTCTTGGTATTTTTAAGTCAGAAGATGGAGCCAAATCATTTGAACATCTGGAACACACCATGACGAGTGATTTCGATCGTGGAATTTGGGATATTGAACATTCACTGGTCTTGGATAGCACAATATATGTAGCTACTCACACTCGAGGTTTGTGGAGAAGTACTGATGCTGGTCAAAACTTCTCTAGAATTTATTCCACATCCACTCAAGTCAATGAAATTGAAGTAAGGGATGATAGTACAATACTTATTGCCATGTCTGGAGTTGGTGTTGTAGAAATACACGAGCGAACACTGGTGGCAAAAAGGCTCAACGGAGGTGAATGGCCGTCTAGCGGTTACACTCGAGTCAGCTTTGACTATTGCCGAGACTTCCCAAACGTCATGTATGCTCAACTTGGGGGTGCTGATCTATATAGCCTCTACGGTATTTATAAAACATCAAACGGAGGAAAAACATGGAAAAGACTTCCAGACCCACCTGCTAACGTAAGCTACGCTCAAGCGTGGTACTGTTTTAAAATATCTACCGCACCTGCAGATTCTAATTTTATTGCTAGCTTGTGTGTAGACCCAATATACTCTAAAAATAGTGGTTCATCATGGTTGGATATGGCAGACCCACATTCAGATTACCACGAAGTAAGCTGGATTAACGATAATGAGTTTTTAATTGGTAATGATGCGGGTGTCAGTCGATTTAATAAAAATAATATGTCTCGATACGAGGACTTGAATAATGGCCTAAATATCACACAGTTTTATGCTGGCCATTATTATCCCACTGGCGAATCGATTATTGGTGGAACTCAAGATAACGGAACTCGTTTTAGTAACGAAGGCAATCAAATATTCAGTAATATAAATGGCGGTGATGGTGCGTTTTGTGCAGTAAATCAACAGGATGATCGTATCCGATATGTATCTTCTCAATACCTTAATATGAGAAGACAAAGTAATACTGGGACAAGAAATATTAGTAGAGATATAAGAAATGCTGTTGGAGGTAATGATGGAGTATGGTTTATAAATCCTTTTGAAATCAATAATTTGGATGGTGACCAAATCTATGTGCCAACAAAAAGAGCTACATATCGATCAACTGATGGAGGTAATAATTGGGTTACACTGACTTCTGATTTGTTAGGAGATTCATATGCTGTTGGATTAAGTAATTCAACCGATCCTATTGCCTATATCGGTGGTACAGCCTCTCGATTATATCGCATAGATAATGCAGCAACTGCTCAGCCTAACAGTGAAGTAAGTATGTGGACCACTCAATATCCCGATTTTCTTGGGAGTACCATTGGATGTGTTGAGGTTGATCCAAATAGCGACAGTACTATTTACTGTGGATTAGTGAATGTCAGAAATAAATCAAGAATATGGAGAATTCGAAATGCCACTTCAGATACACCAATCTGGGACGATATTAGTGCGAATCTTCCTGAAAGTTTACCCGTAAACTGGATTGAAGTAGATCCAGACATGAGTGAGCATATATTAATTGGAACTGACTATGGGTTATACACTTCTCTTAATGCTGGGGCAAGTTGGCAAAAAGAAACACGTATCCCTAATGTTCCTATAGATCAAATTCGTCTGAGAAGTAGTGATCGAAAATTATTCATCTACACGCATGGTCGTGGCATATGGACTGCTGACTTAACCAATGACCCCGTTGCATCTATTCAAAATAAACAACTATTGGAAGTAAGTATTTATCCCAATCCGGCTGATAATTTTGTACACATTAATGGCAAATTTAATCAGGTG
Organism: uncultured Bacteroidota bacterium; assembly: GCA_913043145.1. Taxonomy (GTDB): domain Bacteria; phylum Bacteroidota; class Bacteroidia; order NS11-12g; family UBA9320; genus UBA9320. The sequence goes on along the minus strand of CAJWLP010000006.1, from coordinate 4,893 downwards.
AATATCTACTCTTTAACTGGCAAAAAAATGGGCACTTTCTTTGAGCACGATGTACCCACATCATCGCTGCAAAACGGAACATACTTTTTTGAGGTGGTTAACGGAAATCAAACAAGTACTAAAAAAGTGGTGATCGCTCACCCATAACAAAAATTAGGAAATTGCTTTTATAATTGCTTTTCGCTGATTAGACAACTCGTCTCTGTCTTTGTCTTTCATTCCAAACCAGGCTAATTGTTTCCAGAAATAAGGTAATAATTCAACGAGTCTAAACCAGCATACCCCACCGTATATTGAGGCAAATAGCAGTAGTATAGCCCACGTGGGAGAAAATAGGTTGAAAAAAGTAATCGCGAGTCCCGATACAAGCACCAAAGATAAAACCATTGCAAGTCCAACTTTTAGTGAGTCATGAAAAATAATATTCTTGATTTTTTTATCGATTAATGTCATAGAAAACTTCCATATCAACCACCAAATAGCATAAACAGGAAGACTTACGCCTAATGTAAAAAGTGCAATAAATACTGAAATTGCATCGAATGATCTCCCCCCAACGTTCGCGTCATCCACACCTTCATTTAAAATTGATTGTTTATAATCACGAACTTTTGATGCTACATGTTCATCTATTGAATTAAGTTTAGCTATAGATAATTTCCAAGTACCATAAGATTTGAATGTGAAAGGACGATAATTTTCATTGATTATAACTTCGTGTAAAAATTCTTTTTCCTCCGAATAATCTCCTTTAGTTATAACAACATTATTCTCCAACGATTTCTGTAGCTGATTAGTAAATTGTTCGGCAACTTTCTTTTCATTTTCTTCAATAGCTTCTTTGTATTCCTTTACAAGAATTGGTTTCTCAAATGAAACATGGATGGTCTGCATCAAAGAACCAAACCTCGAATAATTTAATGCTGTTGGAACAACATGAAGATCAAGATTATAGCCACTTCTTTTCACCATATCAATTGCAATATGACCTGTACCCTTTCTTAGCCTTCGAACAGCCTTTTCAGGATAAGAGCTTCCCTCAGAAAATATAAGGATTGTCTTATTTTTTGTAAAAAGATCGTACAACTCATCCATGGTTTGACTATTTCCTTTACGTGCCACCTCAGAATTTGCATCTCTTGCTCTAAAAATAGGTCTTAGACACATGCTCCTTAAAAAGTAATTGGCAATGGGTTTTAAAAAAACATCACCACGGGTAAGGGTGTATATTTTTCGACCACTCATATGCTGGTATACAACCCCATCTAAAAAGGAATTTGGGTGATTCCCCGCTAAAAGAACCGGCTTATCTTTTGGAAAATTTTCAAGTCCATCAAAATGGACTTTTCGAACAAAACCTCCTAATGGTAATCTTAAAGAATTCCTGCAAAAATGAAATACCCAGTCTTTTAACATGTTGATTTTTATGAAATTACGGTTCCACTTTGATCCGTAATTTTTCGACGAATCTTCAATAAATTATCGTGAATCTGTTGCAATACCATAATATCCTCGTCAGATTCAGCAATTTTTAATTTCTCTTGGTTTTCTTTCATCAATAAGTCAATGTGTTTAAGCTTAAGATAATTTAAATTATCAATCACATGACTTTTATAGTTTTCTTGGTCAGATTTAACAAATTTTTCGTAATTATCCTCCCAACCTTTACTTAAGTTATGTCTTGCAGAGAGAACCTCTGCAGCAATTTTACTAGACTTTGCATTTCTTATAAAATAAAGTTCATTTAACACTTTATGTTCTTTTAAATGAGCATATGCATCTTTAAAAATCTGACTAAATTCATTAGAAATAGGCCAGATTTGTTCTTCTTCAAATTCATTGAAAATAAATTCAGCCACTGTCAAATTCTCATTAAATTCTTTGTCTGCGTGTAGAATTAATGTTTTTAATAGTTCTTCCTCTTGATAGTTTTTATTGTCTACTAAATCAGCTGGATTACTTTGTTTGTAATCGGGCTGATATTCGAATCCTGGGGGAGGCCCTTCTGAGATAGCGGATTTATTATCATGTTGAACTCTCCGTTCTTCTCGGTCTTTTTGTTTGCGACTGTTAACCCGAAACTTATTAACCTCTGCGATAATTATTCGCTCTGGAATATCTAAATTATTGGATGTTTCTGTAATGAAAGCTGCTCGTTTAAGAGGATCAGGTAATGCAGCGATGTTTTCTGCTACCAGTCGAGCTGCCTCTGCTTTCTGAATTGGATCGGAAGGATTTTTTGCAAGCTTAACCGCTTGAATAAGCTCTACAAAGTTTTTAGATGTATCGCTTACATACTTGTGAAATGCAGTACTTCCTCTTTTTTGAATAAAGCTATCCGGATCTTCCTCCGGAGGGAAAAGGACTACTTTGACATTAATGTCAGCTGCCAAAAGCGTTTGAATATGTTTTAAACTTGCATTTACACCTGCCTCATCCCCATCAAAAAGCATGGTGACATGGTGGGTAAATCGCTTAATTAATCTAGCTTGTTCCTCGGTAAAGGCAGTACCACTAGCAGCAACAACATTATCAACTCCACTCTGATGGAGACTTACCACGTCCATATATCCTTCAACCAGGAATACAGCGTCATTCTTTCTAATCGATTGTTTGCAAACACTCAGTCCGTAGAGCTCTTTCCTTTTTTCATAGACAACTGTTTCTGGGCTATTAAGATATTTGGGAGCCTTGGTATCCTTCTTTATAATTCTACCACCAAATCCTAAAACTTTTCCCGACACACTGAATATTGGAAAAACAATTCTATCTAAGAAAGTATCACGAAGATTCGACGCTATAATTCCCTGATCATCATTGATTTTTTTGACCAATCCCGCATCATAAAGTTGTTGAGATGTATAACCATTCTTTATTCCCTCTTGTAAAATATGATCTCGTTGAGTTCCGCTAAGTCCTATGTAGAATTCATCAATTGTTTGTTGGTTAATCCCCCGCTCTGTCAAATAGGGTTTATAAATCACCTTCCCATCTTGACTGGAATTTATTCGCTCATAAAAATGATTTTTTGCAAATTCCAAACACGCATAAACACCTTCTTTAATTCGAGCTTCCTCCTTTAGTTCATCCACATCAATTTGCCCTTCCTCAATCTCAATATTATACTTTTCAGCTAAAAACTTAATTGCTAACGGATAAGATAACCCCTCATGCTGCATAATAAATTGAAAAATATTCCCACCCTCACCACAGCTAAAACATTTGAATATCCCCTTACTTGGAGAAACACTCATACTCGGACTCTTATCATCGTGAAACGGACAAAGCCCTTTATAGTTAGCTCCAGCTCTTTTGAGGGTAACAAACTCACCAACAACTTCCTCAATGGGAGCTACATCAAAAATTTTATCAATGACTTGTTGTGATATCAATTCACTACAAATGAAATGAATTGCTTTTAAACATGATAATAATGTGGAGAGATATTATCATCCCTACTAAAAAACAAATTATTTACCTTTGAAGTATGAATCTATCCGATAGGATCAAACATCAAGTAGAATCAAATTTTGATGAGCTAGTTGCTATAAGAAGACATTTGCATAGCCACCCAGAATTAAGTTTTAAAGAATTTGAAACTACTAAATTTATTGCTGATAAATTAAAAACTCTCGGATACGATCTTAAGCAGATAACCGAAACAGGTGGATATATCGATATTGAAGGGCGAAATCCTCAATCCAAGATTATAGCCTTAAGGGGTGATATTGATGCACTCCCAATTCACGAAAAAACTGGCAAAGACTATGCCTCTAAAAATGATGGCGTCATGCATGCTTGCGGTCATGATGTTCACACAACATGTTTGTTAGGAGCAATTCAAATCATTGATGCCATGAAGAATGAATTTGAAGGAACCATTCGTTGCATCTTTCAGCCGGGTGAGGAAAGACTACCTGGAGGGGCAAGTATTATGATCAAAAATGGCATATTAAAAAACCCAAGCGTTGAAAAAATCATGGGACAGCATGTTATGCCTCTCATTGATGCCGGTAAAGTAGGGTTTAGAAGTGGGCTATACATGGCGAGTGCTGACGAAATTTATATCAAAGTAATTGGTAAAGGTGGACACGGAGCTCATCCTCACCAAAATATTGACCCTGTATACATAGCTGCACAAATTATCACACAACTTCAATCGGTAGTGAGCAGACATGCCAAGCCTAGTATTCCAAGTGTTCTTAGTATTGGTAAAGTCATTGCTAATGGGGCTACGAATATCATACCAAATGACGTTTACATGGAGGGTACATTTCGAACCTACGATGAAAATTGGCGAAATGAAGCACATGACTTAATTAAAAAAATTGGTGAACAAACTGCACAATTACATGGAGCTAAATGTGAGGTTGAAGTAAGAAAAGGATATCCATTTCTTAAAAATGATGAAGACTTAACCTCTCAGACTATGAATTGGGCAAAAGAATATCTAGGAAAAGACAATGTTGAGGAATTAGAGCTTTGGCCTGCAGGTGAGGACTTCGCCTATTATTCTCAAGAAATCCCCGCTAGTTTTTATCGATTAGGTATTAGAAATCAAAGTAAATTTGATCAGACTATGCTACACACGCCAACCTTTGATATCGACGAAGATGCACTCAAAGTCGGGGCTGGATTGATGGCGTATCTTGCTTTAAGAGAATTATCCCATTAACAAATAATACCTCAAATCTACTTTCATGAAAACTCATCAATAAATTCTAGGTCAAGAGGGGGAAGATATTTCAGTAAAATATTTGATTAATAAAGGGTATGTTATTCTCAAACGAAATTACAGAAATGGTCATGCTGAAATTGATATTATTGCTCAAATCGAGAAACAACTTGTAATTGTAGAAGTAAAGACAAGAAATACTTCTAAATATGGTAACC
>CAJWLP010000005.1 GCA_913043145.1 uncultured Bacteroidota bacterium | reverse complement strand
GGATTATGTTGAATTTCAAAAACAGACTCTTTAGTATTTCGAACATTAAATCTGAAAAGCGTACTCATGTCGTCTGCAAGCTCGTAAATACCTAAATCAACTAATTGTTGAAATACTTCTGCTGCTTTTCCAAATAAAAGAGCGTCATCATTCTTTAAATCAGCCCAATAGAGATAAGCCTTACCCATTAGTGCAAGAGCAGCACCTTTGGTAGCTCTGCCTTCTTCTCCAGCTTTTGCTGATATTGGTAATACAGCTGCTGCTGCAGTACAATCATCAATTACTTGTTGCATTAGTTCGGACATAGTATTCCTAGATAAATCAACATCTTTAGGTGTTAATTCTTCAGTAATCACAGGTACAGGTCCGAAGTGTTTAAATAATTCAAAGTGGTAGTACGCTCTCAAGAAGAGTGCTTCTGCTTTGTAGACATCCACTGCAGGAGATTCAGCTTTACAGTTTTTTAATAATGAATTTACTCTACTGATACCAATATAGTTTCTTCTATACATGGGGTGAATAACAGTATTTGTATTTGTTTGTGTAAAGTCATCAAATTCCTGCCACCCTGGTTGATCATTATTTGTAGCATCACCACCAGCATTAGCATTGTCTGATCGAATTTCGCCGTACATTGTTGGAGATATCCATTGTCCAAAAGCCATAGACCACCCAATTGGGTCATATGCACCAATAAGTGCAGAACCAATTTGATTTTCGGTCTTATAGTAGTTATTTGATAGAAACTCATTTACAGGATCTACCTCTAGTGTTTCTTTCTTGCACGAAAAGAATAGTAGTGTGCAAGCACTTACTGTTAAAATATATTTTAATGATTTATTCATGTTATAATTTAATTAAAATGTGATGTTAAGTCCTCCTCCAATTGAAATGTTGTTAGGATAGAAGCCCTTGTCGATACCCGTATCAAGTATCCATCCGTTTGTACCTATATCAGGATCAAAACCTCTGTAATTCGTTAATGTAAGGAGATTAGTACCTGTCATGTAAACCTTAAGATTTTGAATTTTAGCTTTTGCTAACCAATCTTTAGGAACATTCCAACCTATCTGAAGGTTTCTAAGTCTAAGGAAGGTGCCATCTTCAACATAAAAATCAGAAGGACGCTGGTTATTATTCTGATCAGTAGAGCTTAATCTTGGCATATCTTCAGATGGATTTTCTTCAGTCCATCTGTCTAACCAGAATGACTGGTAGTTACCAAATGTGATGTCTGATCGTTCATATGTTCGGTAGATTTGGTGTCCAATTTGTGTGTTGAGAATTGTATTCATATAGAAACCTTTGTACTCAAGATTTAAACTTAAACCAATGATATGTTTAGGCCATGGGTTTCCAATGTCACCTAGGTCATCAGAGTTAATCTCTCCATCTCCATTTCTATCTACAAATTTGATGTCACCAGGTTCAGCTTTAGGTTGTAATAAATCACCCTCTGAATTGACATGGTTTTCAATTTCTTCTTCAGTTTGGAAGATACCATCTGTTTTGTATCCAATAAAATGCCCAACAGCATACCCCTCGGACATTCTACTAATAGGTGTATTTCGAACAGGCCAAGACCATCCATTTAAGTAACCAGCATCTCCAGCAACTTTAGTAACTTCATTTTTGAAGTGAGTATAGTTTAAGTTGGTATTGATTTTAATTGCACGGAATCGGGTTTGGTAACCTATTACTGCTTCAATTCCTCGATTTCTAATCTCTCCAAGATTTGATATTGGATTATTCGTTGCACCTATATAACCAGGAATGTTCTGTTCCATTAACAGGTCTTTGGTTGTTTTTTGATACCAATCAAGTTCTAGAGATAACCTGTTATTAAACATGGTCATTTCAACTCCAAAGTCAATTTGCTCACTTTCTTCCCACTTAACATCTGGATTAGGAGGTCCAGCAAGAGCTGTACCTGTATTTAATATTTGGTTAGCACTTCCAAATGAATATGTATAGGTGTTTTGAACTCTTGAAACATAGCTGAGAGGTGAAATTCGATCTGAGCCATTAACTCCCCATGATGCTCTAACTTTTAAGAAATCTATGTGTTCAGAATCAAAAAAGTCTTCCTTGTCAATAACCCATCCCAACGATGCAGAAGGGAAAATCCCGAAACGGTTGTTTTCTCCAAAATTTGAAGAACCATCTCTACGGATAGTACCCGTAAATAAGTATTTTTCATCAAAGTTGTATATTAATCTTCCGAAAGTACTAATAAGATAGTAATCAACATTAGCTGCTCCATAAGTTAGGTCTAAGGTGTCTTGACCAGCATCTAAATACTGAAAGTTAGGGTTGCCCTCAACATCATTTGGTATGTTTGAAGTCGATCCACCAACTTGTCTAAATTGATTATTTCTGTAGGTAGTTCCTAACAAAACATCAAAATTATGTTTCTCATTGTAAGTTTTATTGTAATTAATGGTGTTTTCCCATTGTAACCCCTGAAAATTTCCAGATCCCTGAGCAACATCATTTGTTAAATTTTGTGCAGTTGGGTGTAAATTATAAGCAGGAGTAAATGTTCTGAAATCCCACCAATTTGCATCAATACCAAGATCCGTTTTAATTGTTAATCCTTCAATTGGTTTAACTTGTAGGTATACATTTCCTAAAATTTGATCACTTTTCCCATCTCCGTTTATCAAATACTCACGGCTCATTGGGTTTATGTATTCTTTTTGTACCCATGGAGATTGAGCAAATCCAAATTGACCATCTGGATCTTTAACTGGAGTTATTGGATCGTAAGCAAAAGCATCACTTTGGATACCACCAAAAGCATTGTTTGTCCCAATATTATTATTGTCTGTTCTATTTAAGTAAAGACTATTACCCACAGTAAGGAAATCATTAATTTCTTTCGTTGAATTTATACGTAATGCATATCTTTTATAGTTGGATTTATCACCACCGATAACTCCATTCTGATCCCAGTAATCCAATGATATATATGAATTTTTGAGTGATGCGGTTACTCTATGATTAATAAGCTTAGCAGGGTTAAAGATTTCTTCCATCCAATTGGTGTTGTGGAGAAGAGGATCACCTACTTCTGGAAACCCTAATCTGTTCAAACCAACTGACTGACGTCCATTTTCATATTTTTCTCTAGTAAGCATTACATAATCTTCTGCTCCTAACATTTCAGGGACTTTCCAAGGTCGTGAATTGAGATAGCTCATGGAATAGGTGAATGTTCCGATATCAGCACCATTTCCACTTTTGGTTGTAATGATAACTACTCCGTTAGAGGCTCTAGCTCCGTAAATTGCACTAGATGCAGCATCTTTTAATACATCTATTGATTCTACATCACTTGGATTGATATTATCAATGTTTCCGACCTGAACACCATCTACTATGTACAAAGGAGAATTATCGCCATTTGTGCTTACACCTCTAATTAACAGTGTTTTACTTGCACCTGGCTGACCACTAGATTCGTTTACTATGATTCCAGCCATTTGGCCTTCCATTGTAGAAGTAACATCAGGTAAGGCAATTCCTTCTAGTTGTTTGGATTCAATTTTGGCAACCGAACCTGTAGATACTTTCTTTTTTTGTCTACCATATCCAACGACAACTAGTTCATCAAATTGATTAAAAATTTCATTAAGCGAAATTTTAACAGGGTTGTAGTTAGTTATAGTTAATGTCTTTTTATCATATCCTACATAGGTAATTTCTAAGTTAATAGGTGTTTTTTGATTTGCAATTGAGAACTCCCCATTTTCGTCAGTTATTGCACCAGTATTCGTGCCAACTACTTGAAGGCTTGTTCCCATGAGGGCTTGTCCTGTATTTGCATCTACTACTTTACCATTGATAGTTCCTGTTTGTGCATTCATGACAAATGGGAAACTCATAAGAAAAAGTAGGATTATGTAATTGGATTTTTTTGTGATTTTTGTTAAATAAGTCATCGATTATTGGTTTAGTTTAAAAAATATATGCCAGCGTATCAGGCTAAAACTATTTTATTAATTTCAAAAAAAAGATCTTCATCGAAATGAAAATCTTTTTTTTGAAATCTATTGGTTTAATTAATTACTTATTCAAGTATTAAACGCTTAACAGAAGTTTTGTTATCTGTTAATACTTCAACCATATAAATACCTCTGCTAAATGCAGAAACATTTACAGTTGAGTTTAGGTTAACATCAGATGTTGAGAACATTACTTTACCAGTTACATCATAGATAGTAACTTTACTTAAATTCTCATTAGAACTAACCGTAATCTCGTTTTTAGCAGGATTTGGATAAACTTTGAACAAGTTTCTATCAAGTGTTCTTACACTTGAGTTGTCTTCTTGCTTTGCAAAAACAAAGTGCCACCATCCATCACCACCATAATTCATATCGATAGTCATTTTCTCTCCGTCTGCAGACATTGAAACAGGGTATGTAATTGAAGCGACAGCATCATCAGGGCTAGCAAGTTCACCAGTATTGTGAACCTTAGCTAAACCAAGGTATGCACCTTTTCCTGTGATAGTAACCTCCATAGCGTCAGCATCAAAATCCCAGGTAGCAATTGCAGAACCATCATGAGGTGCTATTGGTGCAGTACATGCCTCAGGATCAACTTTTTGCCATGGCTCTCCCCATGTTTGATCGCCAAGAACATTTTCGAACGAACCATCGGCGTTAAATTTGTACTCATCATCGTACAAGCACGCTCTTGTAGCTACATTAGCGTCATCGATAGCCCACCAATCTGTGTTTCCTTCTCCTGGTCCAACACCTAGAGACTTAGCTTCAGGAGCTAACTTCCATGTTGTTCCTCCAAGTTTTACCTCTACAGGTTCCTCTTGCTTTGCAAGAACAAAGTGCCACCATCCATCACCACCATAATTCATATCGATAGTCATTTTCTCTCCGTCTGCAGACATTGAAACAGGGTATGTAATTGAAGCGACAGCATCATCAGGGCTAGCAAGTTCACCAGTATTGTGAACCTTAGCTAAACCAAGGTATGCACCTTTTCCTGTGATAGTAACCTCCATAGCGTCAGCATCAAAATCCCAGGTAGCAATTGCAGAACCATCATGAGGTGCTATTGGTGCAGTACATGCCTCAGGATCAACTTTTTGCCATGGCTCTCCCCATGTTTGATCGCCAAGAACATTTTCGAACGAACCATCGGCGTTAAATTTGTACTCATCATCGTACAAGCACGCTCTTGTAGCTACATTAGCGTCATCGATAGCCCACCAATCTGTGTTTCCTTCTCCTGGTCCAACACCTAGAGACTTAGCTTCAGGAGCTAACTTCCATGTTGTTCCTCCAAGTTGACCGAAGGCACTTGAGAATGCAACGGTCATCATTAATAATAATAAGTAATTTTTTTTCATTTTGTATATAGTTGATTAAATATTGGTGCTAATATATAAATTATTTTACTTAAAGTAAAAATTACTATATCTTATTTTAAAAATACTATAACATAAGGTTGATTTATACATAACTTTATGTTGATGTAACTTCCAAAATATCAGTATTTTAATATGTTTTAAGAGCATAATTTTAGGTATAATTTTTTTTTTTTAAAAAACTTTTTTTTTTAAAAAAACTTAAAGTAAAAAATACTATAAGTAAAAATTTCGTTTATTTTTGAATTTTAAATTACTAAAAAAAATTACTAGATATAGTGAATACACCAAGTCATTTTTTTCTTTCAGAGAACAACATACCATTTAGAGACTATCTTAAATTCGGTTTATCAGTAGATTGTGTTGTCTTTGGATATAATGAAGGAAAAGTTCAAGTTTTATTAATTGAACGAAATGCAGAACCTTTCAAAGGAAGTTGGGCTTTGCCCGGTGAGTTAGTGCCTATGAATGCTAATTTGGAGGATTCTGCTAACGATGTTTTAAAAAACCTAACAGGCTTAAGTAACATTTTTATGGAACAATTTTTTACGTTCGGAAGTGTAGATCGTCACCCTGCTGGGCGTGTTGCTACTGTAGGTTATTATTCACTTGTTGGAAGTAATAATTATAGACCTATTGCCTCTTCTTGGGCTAAGTCCATTAGATGGTTTGATATTGATGATTTACCTGCTTTAGCTTTTGATCATAAACGAATTTTACAAAAAGGGATTAATACCCTGAAAAGAAGAGTAAGATACAGGCCAGTAGGTTTTGAACTTTTATCTAAAAAATTTACACTATCTGAATTACAAGACCTATATGAGGCACTTTTAGATTCAAAATTTGATAAACCAAATTTTAGAAAAAAAATATTGAGTATGGATCTGTTAATTCAATTAGATGAATTGCAAGAGAATGTTTCTCATCGTCCTGCAAAACTTTTCAAATTTGATGAAAACCGATACAGACTTCTCCGAGAGGATGGTTTTGTATTTGATATATAATTAAGCCAAAACTAAAACTAAATAAAATGCAAATAATATCATTTATTACATTCACTCTTTTCGTTGCCATTGTTTCATATTATAAGAGTAGACAAAATGATGAAAATACATCTGATGGTTATTTTCTAGGAGGAAGAAGCCTAACAGGTGTTGTTATTGCAGGTTCTTTATTACTTACCAATTTGTCTACAGAGCAAATCGTAGGCTTAAATGGTGCTGCCTTTAAAGAAGGGGTTTTGGTCATGGCTTGGGAAACCCTAGCTGCAATTGCAATGGTAGTTACAGCTTTCTTTCTGTTACCTCGCTATTTGAAAGGGGGAATTACAACTGTTCCTCAGTTTCTTGAACGCCGTTATGATACAACAACTAGAACAATTGCTTCAGGACTTTTCTTAACGGGTTATGCTGTAATTCTTTTGCCTATAGTATTGTATTCAGGTGCTTTAGCAATAAATTCAATGTTTGATGTGCCAACTCTTCTAGGAATATCTAAAAATGGTGCATTATGGATAACGGTTTGGGCAATTGGAATTATTGGTTCTATATATGCAATTTTCGGTGGACTTAAAGCTGTAGCTATATCTGATACGATAAATGCTGTTGGCTTGCTTATTGGCGGATTAATGATTCCAGTATTTGGATTGTTGACCGTTGGAGATGGAAGTATTACTCAAGGGGTTTCTGTTTTGTTAGAGAGTCATCCAGATAAGTTTAACTCGATTGGTTCTTCAGATTCATCAATTCCATTTGGGACTATTTTTACAGGAATGATGCTAGTACAATTATTTTATTGGGGTACGAACCAGGCAATTATTCAACGAGCATTGGGTGCTCAAAATTTAAAGGAGGGCCAAAAAGGACTTCTCTATGCTGCAGTTTTAAAAATATTAGGACCTCTTATAGTTGTTTTACCAGGTATCATCGCTTTTCACATGTTCGGTGATTCATTAACCAATCCTGATGAAGCATATCCTTTATTGGTCAAAAATGTTCTTCCAGTTGTATTAGTCGGTTTTTTTGCTGCTGTTCTGTTTGGAGCTATTTTGAGTTCTTTCAACTCTGCATTAAATAGCTCGGTTACACTCTTTGGCTTAGGTATATACAAAGTGTATATAAATAAAGAAGCTGATGAACAAACTACTGTTAAGGCCGGGAAAACATTTGGAACAGTCTTGGCTGTTGTGTCGATGTGTATTGCACCACTTTTAATTTATGCTTCAGACGGTTTGTTTGCTTACCTTCAAGAAGTTAATGGGATTTACAGCATTCCAATTCTCACGATTATTGTTGTTGGGTATGTGACAAAAAATGTTCCAGCAATTGCTGCAAAAATTGGTATTATTTCTGGATCAGTTTTATACATCATCAGTCAATTTATTATTAAGCCTTATGTAGTTGGAGCCGATAATTATCCGCACTTTTTACATGTTATGGCTATTTTATTTGTATTGAATGTAATTATAATGCTTGTTATAGGAAAACTATATCCACGTGAAATAGAGTATAACCAAAAATATACTGAACAAGTTGATATTCAACCATGGAAATATGCAACATTAACCGGGATAGTAATCTGTGTTATTGTAATCTCTACTTTTTTATACTTTTCATAATTAAAAAAACTACTTTAATGAAATCATTTTCAAATTATTTATACCTTTTTCTTATTGTTATAGTCGCTTGCAATCAACCTCAAAACCAAGAAGAGACATCTGCTAAAATTGATGACATAATAAGTAAAATGTCTGTCAAGGAAAAAGTAGGTCAGATGACACAATTGAATTTGGACGTTATTTCTGTAGGCGAGGTATTTGATTTAAAAGAACCTCATGAATTAGATTCTGCTAAACTTAGAAAAGCTATTGTAGAATATGGTGTTGGGAGTATGTTAAATGTTGGTGGGCACGCATACACCTTAGAGCATTGGAATCAAATTATAAAGACGATTCAGTCGATAGCTACAACAGAAACCAATCATGGTGTTCCAATTATATACGGAATAGATGCTATTCATGGAGCAAATTATTTACTAGGTGGGACTTTGTTCCCTCAACCTTTGGCTCAAGCAGCAACGTTTAATCCTGAAATGGCAGAGCAAGCCGCTGCGATGACAGCTTATGAGACAAGAGCATCTGGCATTCCATGGAATTTTTCTCCTGTTTTAGACGTTGCACGACAGCCTCTATGGAGTAGAGTTTTTGAGACCTATGGTGAAGATGTATACCTATGTAAGAGAATGGGTGTAGCTACTATTAAGGGATATCAGGGCGATGATGCTTCTGACCCATATCGTGTGGCTAGTTGTATGAAACATTTCTTAGGTTATAGTTGGTCATTTACAGGTAAAGATAGAACGACAGCTTACATTCCTGAAACTCAATTGAGGGAGTATTTCTTACCCACTTTTGAGGCAGCAGTTGATGCGGGTTCTTTGAGTGTAATGATTAACTCAGGTGATGTTAATGGAATTCCTGTTCATGCCGATAAACGTATTTTGACTGATTTATTACGGACAGAATTAAAATTTGATGGTGTTGCTGTAACTGACTGGGAGGATATCATTAAACTTCATCAATTTCATAAGACTGCTCCAACCCTAAAGGATGCGGTCAAAATGGCAATTAATGCAGGAATTGATATGAGTATGGTTCCTAATGATTACGAATTTTCTGATTTATTGTTGGAATTGGTTAATGAAGGTGAAGTTCCTATGTCAAGAATTAATGAGTCAGTTCGAAGAATTTTATTAATGAAGCAACGTTTAGGTTTGTTTGAAGATCCTTTTACTCCAGATAATTATGAATATCCACTGGTGGCCTCTGATAGTTTTATAAACCATAGCTATAAAATTGCAGGAGAAGCGATTACATTATTAAAAAATGCAAATGCAACTTTACCGATTTCACAGGACAATAAACTCTTTGTAACTGGGCCAATGGCTAATTCTCTTACCATGATCAATGGTTCATGGGGTAGAACATGGCAAGGAACAGATGAGCAGTGGGATGACACTAGTAAACATACTATATTAGATGCAATACAAGCAAATTTCACTGAAGTGTCTTTTGAACAAGGTTGTGATATTAGTCATCTAACTCAGGATAAAAAAGCATACAATAAAGCAAGAAATTCGGATGTTATAATTGCCTGCATGGGTGAGTATCCCTCTACTGAGAAGCCTGGTGACATTCATTCCCTAAATCTTGAGGAGGCTCAGATAGAATATGTTAAAGGATTATCAAAATTAGGAAAGCCAATAGTATTGGTTTTAGTTGAAAATAGAGCCAGAGTTATTCGTGAAATTGAGCCTTTGTGTGAATCTATAGTTTTAGCTTATCAACCTTCAGAAAATGGTTCGGACGCTTTAGCTGATGTGATATCTGGAGAAATCAATCCGAGTGGTAAATTACCTCTTACATATCCAAAATATACGAACTCTTTGATATTATATGACCACAAGTATACCGATCAACTAAACATAGATTTTGGATTAGGAGCTTTTGAACCACAGTTTGAGTTTGGTCATGGTTTAAGTTATACCAACTTTGAGTATTCAGATTTACAAGTGAATAAAACAGATGACAACGATTCAATTCGTATTTCTGTAAATGTTACCAATAAAGGTAATCGTGATGGTAAAGAATCTGTATTGGTGTTTGTGTCAGATTTATATGCTAGCATAACACCGTCCGTAAAGAGACTCAGAGCATTTGACAAACAGATGATAAAAGCAGGTGAGTCAAGAGCTTTTGAATTTATTATCGATACAAATGAGCTTGCTTTTGTTAATAGTGATAATCAGTGGGTTACTGAACCAGGTGATTATTTAATAAGTATAGAAAAATTAACTGAAAATATTACCCTGTAGGGGTTTTATTACTTAATTTTCTTGGAATACACGGATGTAATCCACATGCATTCTTTGTGGAAATTTGGTGGTTTCATCTGGGTAGCCTGGCCAATTACCTCCAACTGCGACATTAAAAATTGCAAAGAATTTTTCGTGAAATGCAGATATGTTTGAAATATCAACGGTAGAAAATAGGATATCATCGCGATACCATCGAATAAGTTTATCATCCCAAATAATTGAGAAAACATGAAATTCTTCTGAGAAATCACCATTAGGAAGGGCATGTCCATTTCCATATTCTGCATGATTTCCATTATGCTGCCAATGTAAAGTTCCGTGAACAACTCTATCGGAATTTCCTGGTTTTGTTCCACCAACAAGCTCCATGATATCAATTTCGCCACAAGCAGGCCAAGAAATAGATGTAATCTTATCACCTAATAGCCATAAAGCAGGCCATATTCCTTGTCCTTTTGGAAGAGCTGCACGAATATCAACCCTACCATATTTAAAAGATTGTTTGTTTTGTGTTGTTATACGTGAAGATGTATAATTACTTGTATTGTAAATTTGTTGGCGTGCTGTTATTGTTAAAAAACCATTACTAACATTTAAGTTTTCCTTTAAATAATATTGAGATTCATTATTACCCCATCCATTATTACCAGTTCCTATTTCAAAATTCCAATCATTTTCATTCAGTTTATTTCCGTCAAACTCGTCACTCCAAACTAGATTATAGCCATCATAAGTCTCTGGAGTAGTGTAACCTTTAAGTGGAATTCCGTTTTCATCAGTATTGGACTCCATATCAATATGAACTGTATCTATCTTTTGTATATATTTATCTGGGGTAATATGAGCTCTTATTCGAATGGTATATATGCCAGGATTTCTGTAGGTATGGCTTGCTTTACCTTGGACATCTTCAACTTTCTCACTTTCTTCTCCATCTTCAAAATAAATAGTAAAATAATTTTCATCATAAGCTGTAGCCGTCACGTTGACTAATCCTTCTTCCGATTCAGAATGGGTGATTACAGTTTGTAGATTAGTAGGAAGAACTATTGTTTCTATTGGTTTATCATCGCATGAAGTAAGTGCTAAAATGATTGAGAAGTAAGCTAAAATTTGTTTTTTCATGTGGGTTAGTTAAAAAGTATTTTAACGTAAAAATTGTGTTATGTATTGTGTTTATTCTGATGGGACAAATCTAAAGTACCATGCTAGGGGGTTGTAAGCATCTACAACACGCAGTGAAAGTTCATTTTCAGTTAGCTTCAATATTTTGTAGGTGCGTGTGCCACAATAGAAACCAATGAAGGAGTTTCCAGATACAGTAAGTGTAGTATCTTCTTCATTTTCTTTTATTGTCCATTGTTCTCCTATTTGATCTTCAAATGATGCTGTAAAGTCACCTTGATTTTCGTAACCTCCGGAGAAATCAGCCTCTGCACCAGGTGAGCCATCATCATTGAGATTTACATAAACATTGCCATTCGTGATTTGATCAAATTTGAATCCGCCAAGTTTAAACACAAATTTGTCGTCATACATTCCTACACCTTTTTTAATTAATGGGTCAGCAGAGAAGTATTCTGGAACGTCTCCTTGACCCGAACTAGGATTTGGTCCAACTCCGAAATGCCCTTTTTTAGTTGAATCCATCACCCAGGTTTTAAAGCCTGGTCCATCAATTCCTCCTGTAAGCATAGTGAATAAAGGACTATTGAGCAGTGATAAGTCATCTTCTGCTATTGTAATCTCTTGTGTGGAGCTAGCACTTCCACCTGAGTTTAAAACTGTCAGTGAAACAGTATAGGTGCCTTTGTTTGGGTATATTGCAGTCGCGTTAGGGCCATCTCCTTTAGTTCCGTTACCAAAATCCCATTTTGCATTGAGTTCAGGATTATTTGCAGTAAAGTTTATAATATTGGCATTTTCTGCAAATGGTTCAAATGTAAAAGCAGCATCTACCTCTCTAGGTCCATCACCAAGTGTAAATGTTTCCTCTTCACAATTTGATAATCCAAAAACTACAACTAACGATAGTCCTAATAGTGATATTTTTTTCATTTTTAAATCTTTTTCTAATAGTTATTATTTTGCGACCAATCTCCTCCAGCTAAATCAATTTCAACTTGCGGAATTGGAAATAATTCGTGTTTGCCAGTTATAAACCCATTGATTTCATCTGCAGCTTTAGCTGTTCTGACAAGATCAAAGAATCGGTGGCCCTCTCCTGAGAGTTCTAGTCTTCTTTCAGTCCAAATAGCTTCAGTTAGAGCATTACCTGATGCATTGATTGGAGGCATACCTACTCGAAGTCTTACTTGGTTAAGATATCCTTGAGCCTTTAAATCGTCTGGAGAAGTTGCTCTATTATGGGCCTCAGCAGCCATTAAAAGTACATCAGCATATCGGATTACAAGATAATTTACAGGGCTAGTTAAATCGTTGTCAGGCAAGCCTATTTCTCCTTGTCTTTTGATGTATTTGTTGTTGTAATATCCTGTGTGACCTCCACCTCCAATAGCGTAGGTGATTTCAGACGAGTTAGGTTGCTTTGAGATAAACGCATCAATATCTAAGACTGTAGCATCTCTGCGAATGTCAGTTGCATCAAAGGCATCATGTAAATCTTGAGTTGGAAGATTATAGCTATTTCCATCTCCATATACTGGACCATTATATTGGCGTATTCCCTGAAAACCAGGAGCAGCATTCCCTTCTAAACATATTAGACAACCATATCCACCTCCTTCTGCCCCAGAGTATTGAACATCAAAAACAGCTTCTGAATGTCCTTCATTATTCACCTTAAATAAATCGGAGTAATCTCCAATTAATGCATATCTATTTTGGTTGATTACTACATCAAAAGTTGAGGCAGCTTGATCAAATTTATCTTGATATAAGTAAGCTTTCCCCAAGAGACTCAAACACGCCCCCTTTGTAATTCTTCCTTTAGTAGGGTCATTCCAATCCAAAACGGAAGCTGCAAAACTGAGATCTTGTTCAATTTGTGCAAAAACTTCACTTCTTGGTGTTCTATCAACTTTAGTTACTTCATCAGCACCTAATCTTTTATCGATAACCAAGGGTACATCTCCAAAGTATTTGACCAATTCAAAATAGTAGTATGCTCTTAAAAATGTTGCTTCTGCAATGATTTTACCCTTTCCCTCAAAATCGATTTTATTCTTGTTTTCAAGTAAGTAGTTTGCTCGAGTAATTCCAGCGTAATTCCATCTAAAAATACTTCTAAGTTCATTATTCACCGCATCGTGACTCATTGCTTCAATCTCATGAAGTCCTTCTGTGTCATTCACACTTTCTCCACCTGCAATGGAATTATCTGAAGCAATTTCACCTATCCAAACAGTCATGAAAGACGATTGTAATAAATCATAAGCTCCTGTTAAAGCTCTTTGATAATCATTTGGTGTTTCAAAGAAATTTTCAGCGTCTTGTGTGTATAAAGGATCAATATCTAGAAATTTCTTACAACTAAACATAGATGGTAATATGATTAGTGTTAGAATGATTGTTGTTATTTTTTTTGTCATGGATGTCAATATTTAAAATTTAAGTGAAATACCTACCATTAATGTTCTAGCTTGGGGATAAAAACCGTAATCTATGCCTGATGCCAGCGGGCCACCAGCCGATCCTATGTCAGGGTCATATCCTCTGTATCTCGTTAAAGTTAGTAGGTTATTTGCTGCTATATAAATTCTAGCAGAATTGATTTTTGCAGGTTGGGTTAGTTTTGGATTAAAGGTATATCCCAGCTGAAGATTCTTTAATCTCAAGAAAGATCCATCTTCTACAAAATAGTCTGAGAAAATTGTATTTCTGTTTAAATCGGTTGTTAGTCTTGGGTTTACATTGGTCGTATTTTCTCCAGTCCAACGATCTATATTGTAGTTAAGTTGGTTGGCAAAAGGCTGTTGACGTTCATAATTACGAACAATATCTTGGCCAAGAGCAGCGAAGAAATTTCCTGATAAATCAAATCCTTCGTAGCTGATATTTATATTATATCCGAGTGTTACTTTAGGAATTGGAGTACCAATCATTGTTTTGTCAGAATCGTCATTAAAGTTGATTTTCCCATCACCATCTTGATCAACAAATCTTAAATCTCCTGGAACAGCTCCTTCCTGAGTTACAGGTGAATTGTCGATTTCTTCTTGGGTTTGGAATATTCCATCAGTTTCATAACCGATAAAATATCCGATTGGAAATCCTCGCTCAAAACGTGTAGCAATATTTCCGCCAACTCCAAAGGCAGCACCTGGAAGGAAATCTATCCCTGTAGGAATCTTAACAACTTCATTATTGATAAATGTTGCATTGATATTTGTACTTAAGTTGAACTTTTTACCTTGTTTCATAGTATATCCCAGCTCAATTTCTAATCCTTTGTTAGATACATCTCCAGCATTAATAATAGGAGGGTAGCTACCTGCTCCTGCCGTTCCAAGTACTCCTGATACATCAGGTTGAAACAGTAAGTCTTTTGTGTTTTTAATAAAGTAATTAAGTGTTAAATCAAATGTGTGAAGAATTTTCAAATCTGCACCAATGTTGAATTGGCGTGTAGTTTCCCATTTCAAGTCAGGGTTAGCAGCTCTACCAATAGCAGCACCTATCGTGATGATGTCATCAAATACATATACACCCTCACCATTAAGAAGACCTCGATATGCAAAGTTGGCAATTTGGTCATTTCCACTGACTCCATAACTTAATCGGAGTTTGAAGAACTTAATTCGGTCAATATTATAAAAATCTTCTTCTGAAAGTAACCATGAACCAGAGACAGTAGGAAAGATCCCAAATCGATTGTTAGGCCCAAATTTTGAAGATCCATCTCGTCTAATAATTAATGAACCATTATATTTAGTTCCATACTTGTATTGTGTTCTAACAAATGCCGAAACTAATCGTTCCTGAAATTGGAAAGAATTAGTATTATTTAAAAAACCACCAGGGGCAAGATTCGCCGAAATATCGGCATAATCTAAAGAATTATTAGGAATATTATAAGCAGTTCCTCCAAGTCCTTTTCCGTTTCTACTAAATATAGATACACCAGCTGTTGTTTTCAGTGTATGGATATCATTAAACTTAGTATTGTGATTCACAAAACTCTCAAAGTTTAGGTCACTATATGTTGCTCTTCCCTCATATACGCTTGCACCACGTTCTATTGTACTCCCAGGTGCAATTTCCACTAATGTTGGATCTAAATCTGCATTAATTGCTGTATTTTGAGCTTTACCAGGACCATACCATACTAACGGTGAGAATACCTTATTATCGACTGCTGCATAGTTGTAATTGAATCTATTTGTGAAGGTTAAATTATCAGTAATATCAAAAGCAATCTCTTCCTTACCAACCAGCTTATCTACCCAGGAGGTATTGTATGTATTTTGCATTTGAGCAATTGGGTTAATGATATCACTTACTTCCTCAAGATATGTAAATTGTCCGGTAGCACCCCTAATCGGATCTGTTGGAAAGGCATTGATAGTATTGTATAGAACAGAGCCTATTCCATTCTCTGGAAGTGCTTGTCGTTCTTCATTGGTATAAAGTAATACACTAGAAAGTCTTAGTCTGTCACTCATTTCAGTATTAAGGTTTACACGACCATTAAAACGAGTAAAATTAGATTTGTCTAAACCAACAATCCCGTCTTGAGAAAAATAACTTCCACCAATAGAATAGGTTGTTTTTTCAGTACCACCGGTAACTG
This sequence comes from uncultured Bacteroidota bacterium, assembly GCA_913043145.1. Classification (GTDB taxonomy): domain Bacteria; phylum Bacteroidota; class Bacteroidia; order NS11-12g; family UBA9320; genus UBA9320. The sequence continues at coordinate 52,997 of CAJWLP010000005.1, read as the reverse complement.
TTACATTGTAGTTCTGAACTTGAGCATCTTGAAAAACAGCATCTTGCCAGTCAGTACCTTCTCCTAAATTGGTATTAGAAAAGGGAAGTGAGTTATTCCCATTTGCGAACATTTCATTTTTGAGAACGGCATATTCACGTGCATTTAATAAATTTAATTTTTTAGTAGCTTGTTGAACTCCTGTGTATGCACTTAATTCAATTTTGGGTTTGACGTTTCTTCTACCCTTTTTGGTTTCGATTAAGATTACACCATTTGCAGCTCTTACCCCATAAATACCGGCAGTGGCATCTTTCAAAACATTGACAGATTCAATATCATTAGGATTAAGAGCATTTAGTCCTTCAGAGTCATAAACTACACCATCCACTAAAATTAGTGGGTCATTATCTCCGAAAGTTGAAAGGCCACGTATTCTAATACTCGAAGAACCTCCTGGAGAGCCTGAATTTGTATTAATATTCACACCAGATACCTGACCTTGTAAAGCCTGATCAATTCGAGGGATGTTTAATTTTTGTAGGTCTTCTCCAATAACATTTGCACTAGCTCCAGTAAACTCTTTTTTTGTTGCAGTACCATACCCTACAACCATCACTTGGCCAAGTCCAAGTGATGCGTCCGAAAGCATGATATTTACATTTTTTCTTCCTTTTACCTTGATTTCTTTAGTTTTATAACCAGAATAGGAAGCTACTAATGTTGCATTGGTGAGATCAACATTGATGATTCTGTATTGTCCGTTCTCATCGGTGATACTCCCTGAGTTGGTTCCTTTAACAACGATTGCAGCACCCATGATTTTCTGACCTAAACTGTCAGATACAACTCCTGATACTGCACCTGTTTGTCCTAAAGAAACTAAAGACAAACATATTGCTATGATAAAATTTAAACTCCTGTTCAACATAAATTTTTGAATTTCAGGTACGAATATAAATAAATAACTTATAGTAAAAAAAACTATAAGTAATTTTTACGTTAAATTTTATGCAAAAAAATATTTTGATATCAGGTAAAGAGCTATTCTAACTAATTCCCGATCGTTCTAAGTCTTTATTGATTTTGATTAGCATGCCTTGCAAGGCTTTCCCTGGACCTAATTCTGTAAATTTAGTAGCACCAGATACAATCATATTTTCCACAGACTGCGTCCATTTTACTGGGGCGGTCAGTTGAGCTATGAGGTTATTTTTAATACGTTTAATGTCTGTTTCAGCAGTAGTGCTCACATTTTGATAAATGGGGCAGGAGGGAGTATTGAATTTGGTTGCTTCAATGGCTTCAGCTAATTCTTCTCTTGCAGGTTCCATCAATGGTGAGTGAAATGCACCACCGACAGGTAACTTTAGGGCCCTTCTAGCTCCTTTTTCGGTTAGTATTTTACATGCTTTATCTATGCCATCATTGGTGCCAGATATCACCAATTGGCCAGGGCAGTTATAATTAGCTGCGACAACAATTTCATCAATATTTTGACATACATCTTCAATAATCGTATCTTCAAGGCCAATGATTGCAGCCATGGTGCTTGGATTTGTTTCACAAGCTTTTTGCATAGCTTGAGCACGTATGGCAACTAACTTGAGTCCGTCTTCAAAATCAAGTGTACTATTAGCAACTAATGCAGATAATTCTCCTAAACTATGTCCTGCTACCATGTCTGGATTGAAATTGGGTAGTGTTTTAGCTAAAATAACGGAATGAAGAAATACGGCAGGTTGGGTAATTTTTGTTTGTTTCAGCCCTTCTTCAGTTCCGTCGAACATTTCTTTGGTAATTTCAAATCCTAATACCTCATTAGCAGTATCAAACAAAAGTTTGGCTTTGTTATTTGTGCTATAAAGTTCATGGCCCATTCCTACAAATTGGGCTCCTTGTCCGGGAAATATAAATGCGTTCATTCTATTTTTTTATGGTTTGGTCTCTACCTGGACCAACAGATATGATATTAATTGGCGTATTAATCTGTTGTTCTATTGTTTTGATGTAATCTTTAAAAGTATTTGGAAGTAAAGAATGCTCCTTGATTTGTGTGATATCTTCTTGCCAACCAGGATGAGATTCGTATTGAGACTTGAAATTATCTGCATTCAAATCAAATGGTACTTCATCAGTTTCGATTAAATCACCCTTATAACTAGTTCCAACTAATACTTCGTTGAAGCCACTTAAACAATCAGCCTTCATCATGCATAGTTCGTCTACACCACTAAGCATAATAGCATATTTTAATGCTACTAAATCTAACCATCCCGTTCTTCTTGGTCTACCTGTTGTAGCACCATATTCATTGCCGACATCACGAATTCTTTGACCAATTTGATTATTAAGTTCTGATGGGAAAGGTCCTCCACCCACACGAGTACAGTATGCCTTAAAAATACCAATGACCTTATTGATGTGTTTGGGAGCTATACCAAGTCCTGTAGATACTCCACCCACAGTTGTATTGCTGGAGGTAACGAATGGATATGATCCAAAATCAATGTCTAACATACTTCCTTGAGCACCTTCCGCAAGAATTTTGTCATTATTTATAATGTGTTCATTAATTAAGTACTCGCTGTTTACAAATTTGAATTTACGAAGCCTTTCTACTGCTGAGAAAAATTCTTCTTCCATGCTTTCAAGATTAAAATCAGTAAATCCAAATTGTTCTACAAGTTGGAGCGATCGTTTTTTCTTTTCATGATAATTTTGTTCAAAGTTGGGAGCAAATATCTCACCGATTCGTAAGCCACCACGACCTATTTTTTCTCGATATGTTGGCCCTATACCACGAAGTGTACTACCTATCTTTTTATCGCCTTTGCTCCATTCACTAGCAGCATCCAAAATCTTGTGTGTTGGCATGATGATGTGTGCTTTATAGGAAATTCTTAAGTTTTCCATAACATCAGCACCTGCAGCAATTGTTCGGTCTATTTCAGCCATGAATAGTACGGGGTCAATAACAACTCCATTACCAATAATATTCACACAATTTTCGTGAAATATCCCCGATGGGATAGTATTTAATACGTGCTTAATACCGTTAAATTCTAGGGAGTGACCAGCATTAGGTCCACCTTGGAATCGTCCAACTACATCATATTTTGGGGTGAGGTAGTCTGCAATTTTACCTTTTCCTTCATCTCCCCATTGGAGTCCTAATAATACGTCTACCATTTATTTTAAATCTACAGCTTTTACTTGATTATCACAATTCATGCATAGTCCATGTTTGTCTACTTTTGGGTTTCCATAAAGATTTAAGGAGTGTCTCGATACTTCAAAATTGAGTAATTCAGCCATTTTAGTGGTGATGAGTTGAATACGAGGATCGCAAAATTCCATGACCTTACTACATGTATTACATATAATGTGATCGTGTTGTTTGTAGCCATAAGCTTGCTCAAACTGAGCCATATTTTGTCCAAATTGATGCTTAATTACTAAACCACATTCTTGTAAAAGGTCCAGAGTATTATATACAGTGGCCCTACTAACGTGGTAATTTCTGTTTTTCATTTGTATGTAGAGTGTGTCTACATCAAAGTGTTTTTTGTTACTGTAAATTTCATCAAGAATAGCGTATCGCTCTGGAGTTTTACGTTGTCCTTTTTTTTCTAAATAGGCAGTAAAGAGTTGTTTAACGTCTTCTTTTATAGATTCTAAATTTTCCATTTTTTAGTTGGAGTCGTGTTCTATTGCGACTCGGCTTACTTTAATATATTGGTCTATTCCACTCAATTCATTCATTAATTCTTCTAAATGATATTTGTCTGATACATTTACTTTTAACTTTCCTACAAATGTTCCGTCTAAAGATTCAAAACTGATGGATTTCATGTTTACTTTCAACTGTTTGGAAATAATGTCAGTAACTTTACTTACGAGACCTAGCGAATCAATACCGGATATTTCAACGGTTGCTTCAAAATATTTAGATGAAATTGCTTGATTAGCCCACCGAGCTTTAATGATGCGATAACCGTATTTCGACATCAGATTTTGAGCATTTTTACAGTTAGTTTGATGTATTCTAACTTCACCGCCAACGGTTATAAAACCTACAACTTGATCTCCTGGAATAGGATGGCAACAAGCAGCTAGTACATAATCAAAATCAATGGATGCATCCCCAATAATTAGTTCTTTTGATGGATTTGTTTTATCGTTTGAATTTAATCTACGATCTGTACCAGGTTTATGTACAGATTTTGTCTCAACTAAAATTTCTTGAAGTTTAATTTTTTCTTTATCCAGTGATCCATTACCAATTTTAAAAGTTAGTTCTAGTTCATCTTCAAGGTTAAAAAAACTAATGAGTTTATTAAGATTTTGAGTTGTGTAATTAAAACCAGCGTTTCTCATTTTCCGAGCTAGAGACTCTTTACCAATGGAAGCAATAGCTCTTTTTTCATCTTTTAGGCTTTGTTTTATTTTGTTCTTTGCTTTGGAAGTTTTTACAAAACTTAACCAGTCTTTATTAGGTTTTTGCTTGGCAGAGGTTAGAATTTCAATTTGATCACCATTTTGAATTTCATAACTCAAGGGAACTAATTTACCATTCACCTTTGCACCTAGGCATTTTGCACCAACTTCTGTGTGAATATCAAATGCAAAATCTAGTGAGGTAGATCCTTTAGGAAGTTTTTTTAGAAGCCCTTTTGGGGTAAATGCAAAAACTTCTTTAGCATATAAGTTCATCTTGAATTCGTCTAAAAAATCTAGTGCATTGCTCTCAGGATTTTCTATTATCTCACGAACTTGCTCAAGCCATGTATCAAGACCATTACTGGATTCTTGGGTTTTTTTATGTTGTTTATATTTCCAATGGGCTGCATATCCTTTCTCAGCAATTGCATCCATTCGTTTACTTCGAATTTGGACTTCTACCCATTGCCCTCTCGGTCCCATTACAGTAGTGTGTAAACTCTCATAACCATTACTTTTGGGTATACTAATCCAGTCTCTTAAACGTTCTGGGTTAGGTTTGAATATACTCGTTATTACTGAGTAGACATTCCAACAGTCCATTTTTTCATCTTCAGGCTCACTATCCAAGATAACTCGAATAGCAAAAAGATCGTAGACGTCCTCAAACTCCAATTTTTTTGCGATCATTTTGGAGTAAATACTATAGATAGATTTTGGTCTTCCTTTTATTTCATATTTAATGCCTAGTTCTTCTAATTCTAATTTAATAGGCTTGATGAATGATCGAATGTATCTTTTCCTCTGATCTTTAGTAGCATTTAATTGATGCTTTAAATCTTGATAAAGAGCTGGCTGAGTGTATTTTAGTGAAAGATCTTCTAATTCTGTTTTAATTGCGTATAATCCTAGTCGGTGTGCTAGTGGTGCATATATAAAATTAGTCTCAGATGCAATTTTAAGTTGTCCTTTATCACTCATATGTTCTAGTGTTCTCATATTATGCAATCGATCACATAATTTAATGAGAATGACCCGAACATCGTTAGCCATGGTCAATAACATTTTTCTGAAATTTTCTGCCTGTGGAGAGTGAGTGTCGTAAACGCCTGATATTTTAGTTAGACCATCAATGATGTTAGCTTCTTTGTGTCCAAACTCCTTTTGTATTTCTTCTATAGTGACGTCTGTGTCCTCTACCACATCGTGCAATAGTGCACATATTATGGACGTTGTTCCTAATCCAATTTCTTCAGCTGCAATTCTAGCTACAGCAATTGGATGATATATATAGGGTTCACCTGATTTTCTTCGCATTTGGTTATGGGATTTCATAGCTTTTTCAAATGCCTTTCGAATAATGGTAATATCGCCTTTCTCCCTTGACCACTTAGATACTCTGAGTAGCTGTCGATACTTATTTACTATTTCTTTATTTTCAGATAAATTTTCGTTTTTCACGGTTCAATAATCTATTGCGAAGTTATAATGAGTATTATTTTTCTTGAGGATGGATTCAAATTTTCTTTTACAATAGCATGAGACAAAAAAAGGAAGTAACTAGTTACTTCCTTTTTTTGTTTTTCAATTAACCATTTCATTTACCGAATAAGTGTAATAGTCCCGGTGTAGTTATAAACTTCATCGTTAAGAGCGGTAACATTGAGTTGGTAAGCGTACACGTCTTGTTGAGCGGGCTCACCTTTGTATGTACCATCCCATTTTTCGTTGACATCATTGGTGATAAACATAATTTCACCCCAACGATCAAATACGATGAGTTCCATTGCTTTTTCGCCACTAATGGTAGCTTTAAATCCTTCATTTTGGTCAGGGCCAGAAGTATTAGGTGTGAATGCATTCGGAATAAATACAATCAAGTCAGGACCAATCACAACGCAAGAGTTAAACTCATCCGAGCACCCTTTGTTGGTTGTCACTTTGAGATTCACGCAGTATTGAGCAGTATCACTAGGGTAGTAGTGCGATGGATTTTCCTCAGAAGAGACATCATCTGTAGTATTAGGGTCACCGAAGTCCCATTCAAATTGATCAATCACACTACCGTTAAACGGGTCAACAGTACTGGTGTTGGTAAATATAAAACGAGGAAGAGCTGCCGTGGTGTAATTATTTGGATTAGGCACAAAGCTAGCCACAGGAATCGGGTTGATAAGCACAGAACTAGTGATGGTAGTGTCACAACCTTTGTCTGAGGTAACAACCAATGAGATATTTGCTTGGCCATCATCAGTATAGGTGACGCTATTAGATGCACTTGTTGATGTATTTCCATTACCAAGGTTCCACGAGAAGGTAGATGTAGTAGGATCAATTTGATTATTAAACACTATATCAAGATTAGTGGTTACAGGGTTACAACCTTCAGGATTGCTGTTTGTAATAGAAGCATCAGGAATAGGATTAATGATAATTTCAAATGAACCATTGACATCCGAACAAGAGGCAAGCCCACCGGCGTTAGCACCAATTCTGAAGGTGTCAGCTTTTTGATTTTGAAGGGTAAGGGTAATTGTACCTTCCCCTTGAACATTATCGATAGCCCCAGCGTTGATGCGGTCTCTGTTGCCATATATATTGGTAGGAATCCAAATCAAGCTAGAGTTGTTGGTAGCGGATATAGGAAGGGTAAGTGGCATGACCATTTCTCCTTTGTTACGGCAATATACCGCATTGGTAGGTAAGGATATGGTTGGTTTAGGGTCCACTTGAGCTTGGATAGAATCGTTATTGCTACAACCTGTAGCGGCATCGGTATAATTATAGTATAGTTTAATGATATCACCGTTACCAACGATGGAAGCAGAACCTGGACTAAAGTTATTTCCACCTACGATAGCTGTAGGGTCATTACTCGACCAAGTACCCCCAGCAGGAGTAGCATTAAGAGGGATATCAGTAGCAGTTTCACACAAACGATTAGGGGTAAGTGCAGTGAGATTGATGTCCGGTAAAGGGTTAATTCGAAGGGTAGTATCCTTAAAAGTAGGACAACCCGTAGCCGTATGAGTATACCGAATTCTCCATGAGTTAGGAGTCACATTGGCATTAGCCATAGGAACACTATTAAAGGTGTTAATTGAGTTGTTAGATATTCCACCCAGGTCATTGGTGTCTCTGTAACCAGAAGTTTCATTAACGACAGACCAAACCCCATCAGTAAGGTTGACACCCATAAGGTTGTTCAAAGAGATGTCACCTTCGTCATAGCATAAATCACGATGAGAAGAGAATGAAAGTTTAGGTACTTTAGACACTTCAATGGAAATAGTATCCTTGGCTCTACATCCAAAACGATTAACGTAAGTAAATTCAAGAACGATGGTGTCGGTATTGCTATTTTGAATAGTGTAGACACTTTCGCCAAGGTTTACCCAATAGTCAGGAGCGAATTGTGAGCCTCTGTTTTCAAGCATATCAGCAACAAAACGGTTATTAACCGAGTTAGAGTCCAGGCATCGCCAAGATGGAGAACCCAGTGATGTATTTGATGGGCTTATAACTACATCATCATCCAAACGAATAGCTCCAATGTCTTGACAATAGACCCGCTTCTGAAGAATCATTCGAGGCAGACCATTGATGGTAATCAAAATGGAATCCTTATTAATACAGAGCGTGGTAGGTTCTTGATAAGTATATATCGCGTGTTTATCAATAGAAGTAGCTGGAGATACAATTAGTCCACAACCGGCATCGGTATCAAATTCATTGTTCGTAACAAGACTAGGAGAGGATGTACAACTCCAAGATCCAGTCGAAGGATTACCCGACGGAGTGGTAACTTTAAAGTTAAGGTTAATGGCACCATAATCACAGCACACGGATTCGTCAGGACCCAGAACAATGTTGGGTAAAGCATTGACGGAAATCATCACGGAGTCATCATCAAAACATTGGATACCCCCTTGAGTTATGTATAGTTCAAGGCGATATTCTTTATCATCCGAGGCGACAATGTTATATCTTTCGTTGGTACCAAGGATAATATCATTTATGTTAGATGGCGTGATATCCGACCACTGGTAGAGTCCAGTGTTAGAGTTGCCTGCAGTATCAATTCCGCCAGCTTTGAGCACGAGGGTGTCGGCAAAGCATAGGGTTGTATCATTTCCGGCAAAGGCTTTAACAGTATCATTAACATTGAGGTACAATGTGTCGGTGTCGGTACAATTGAGACTATCTACAACACGAATTACATATGTCCCACGTTTATTTATAGTGACACTATCTTGCGTGTCAAATAGCATACCGTTATAATACCATTCTTTAAAGAGGGTATCGCCTTGAACTAATGTGTCTCCTTTTATTGGGTCAACCCAATATGCAGAGTCAAGATTAGGTACTATGTTAATACTGTCGTAGGAACAAATTCTGGGATCAGGAGGTAATTTTGCAATAGGGTTTGATTTAAGGAATACCTGTATGGTATCTTCAGAAGTACAACCTGTTGCATCTTTAATGAATATACTTACTGCGGTATCATATTGAACATTTGGAATTGAGAGTAAGAAGGTATCTTTATTGTTGGCAGGATTAGCCGTGGCATTTTTAAGAAACTTTCCATCATTGGTTACTCCCATGGTACTCCATTGGTAGGTAGCCGGAGCAGAGAAGTTACTCAAGAATGGTCTGAACACAATGTCAGTTCCGGCACACACAAAAGTGTCTGGGCCAATGGTTAGGTTAGCCTCTAAAAGTGGTGGAACAATTAATGTATCTAAGAAGGTACTTGGGCAATTAATAGGAGCATTGTTTAAGGATAGCTGAATGAAGTATTTTCCTCCTTTTCTAAATCGAATAGTGTCTTGTTTAGATGTGCTTAAGAAATTTCCAGAGGATTTGAATGCAGCTGTTTTTTTATTAAAGACAATGTTTTTGTTAGAATCTAAAATAGTCCAGTTGTAGGAGGCAGTACCTTTAAAACCATCAATAAGATCAGCTTCAAGAGGATAAACCCCACAATCCATGGTGTCTATGTCAATAGTAGCTTGAGCACGAGGTTTAACTTTTACACGAAATGCCCGAACGGATACCGCATTCAGTGGACAAGCATCATCACGAGCAGTAACGGTAAATGTATAAGGCAACTGACTGGCCTGTCCAATGCCAGGAGTCCAACAGAATCGCCCAGTTTGAAGACGAGCCGTAGGGTTAGTAACAGTAAAAGTAGCACCGGGAATACCTCTATTCCAGCTGATTTTTACAGAGTCCGGAGCAGGTGTTTGAGCAGGCGGCGGTGGAACAAATACAGGGTCGTTGGTAGTGACATTAAAACAAAGCTGATTTCCTTCACAGACTTCGTAGTTGTATGGGCCGTTAACAATAGGAGGTTTATTCCCAGGACAAGATTTAACAATGAATTGCATATCCCGTCGTGTTTTGCCGATGACTTCGTATTTTCCTTTGTCATTTTTACGCCATTCGGTAATCTCGATAACAGCAACCGTTACCTCACTACAGTTGGTGGGAGTTAGAACGATGTCCCCAGTCAAGGGGTCAAGGTATAGACCAATAGGAGGATTACTTCCAGGAATTGGAGATCCACCGTTAGGTCTCGGATCGTATACGGTAAATGGATTTAAGTATGAAAATGTACCGCTATAGTTAGTGTTGGAATTATATGCTCTTTGAGGGTTAGCCCAGGCATATGATAATGAATCAAAGTTAGCTGTATCTAATGCACCATTGTTGAAGTAGAAAGGCTGATCACAGCAAAGAATAGCAATAGGCTCAGAGGTAAGAGCAGGAGAGGTATTACAAGGAGCTTTTTTAAGATCAATGGTACAGTCGGTGTAAATTGTGCCGCTAGGGCCTGTGGTAATAGCACCATTCCGAGCATTGATGGCTCCACCAATAACAATCTGTCCAGAACAGTTGGCTAGAGCGTTAAGCGGTGATTTATTAAAGTCCAATATACCGGTGTAGGTATGTTCTTCCACACCCTCACCAGTTCCGAAAGTGTTGGAGGGTTTACATCGAGAGGGTTCAGTAGCACATACTGGGGTAATCTCACGGATTGATTTTAGAGTGAGTGTAGCTGTTCTACTACCACCCGAAGTACAACGTATGGTTAAGCTTCCACCGTTATTCAAAGATATACCTCTACAATCTCGATACCACTTAAGCGTGATTTCAAATTTTAGCGTATCAATACAGCGATACGTAATATCTGCTCCCATCATGTGGGTGGCTTTTGCAGAATATGAAGAAAACAATAATGGTATTAAAGATACAATCAGAAAAAATCGCTTAAGTATAAATTTTGCCATGCTCAAGGTTATTGAAGTTTATATAAGTTGCAAGTTAATATTTTATAATTTATAAAAATCATTTTTGGGTAAAAATCACATTGAAACTGCAATATATTCATAATCATGTTTAGATGTGTTTTGAAAAGTTGTTTTGATATTATTTAAATTTATAATGCAGTCTAGCTTTAAAAAATTGCACATTTGTGGTAAAATGAGGTACATTTCAGATTCGGATCTAACTAAATTTTCTATTCAATTATTTAATGCTATGGGTGCATCAGACGATGATTCAAAAATTGCTACGGATGTATTAATTTCAGCAGATTTACGGGGTATAGATAGTCACGGTGTTTCTCGCTTGATTGGATATGTAAATCTATGGGAGAGTGAAAGAATTAATATGTGTCCGAGAGTTAAAATCATTAGAGAAAATAAATCAACTTTTACCATTGATGGTGATTCAGGCTTAGGACTTGTAGTTGCACCTAAGGCAATGGATATGGCTATTGAGCGTGCTAAAGCATATGGAAGTGGATGGGGTGCTATTCAAAATAGTAATCATTTTGGAATAGCAGGATATCATGCAATGAAGGCATTGTCTCATGAAATGATTGGCATGGCAATGACCAATGCAACTCCTTTTATTCCGCCAACTCATAGCAAGCAAGCTATGTTGGGAACGAACCCTATTTCGTATGCGTTTCCTACCAAAAAAGAAAAACCTTTGGTGATTGATCTTGCAACATCATCAGTAGCTAGAGGGAAAATTGAAATTGCTCGCAGAGAAGGAAGAAAAATACCAAAAGGCTGGATGCTAGATAAGGATGGAAGGACTAGTCAAAATGTAGATGAACTAAAAGACGGTGGAATGTTAACTCCTTTAGGCAGTCTAGAAGAATTAGGTAGTCACAAAGGATATGCACTTGGTAGCCTAGTGGATATTATGTCTGGAGTTTTGTCTGGGGCTAATTTCGGCAAATGGGTGCCTCCATTTGTGAGCTATTTGCCTCTCTTACCCAATTTGCCAGGTAAGGGTCTTGGTCATTTTGTTGGTGCAATGGAAGTAGATGGTTTTCGATCTGTAGATGAATTCAAAACAAGCATGGATGTTTGGATTAGTTCTTTTAAAAATGCAGAAAGGGTGGATGAAAAAAAATCGGTTTATATTCCTGGAGAAATTGAATTTAACATCGAGGAAAAACGCAAGAAAACAGGAATACCTTTAAATGATAAGGTCCTTGAAGATCTTCATCAATTAGGTAGGAAATTTTCGATTAAACTATAGTTTTTTTAATACACCACTGGGTAATCTTTATTACAAGTATTTTCTCGTTGTGATTACTACAATGTGATTAAGCTCATAAAGATGCTTAAAAATAGTTAGATTCGCAATCAGAAAAAAATATTGAAAATTATGAAAAATTTAGCTTTGTTACTTTTGATATTAAGTGCTTTAACTGCATGTAACCGTGATTTAAATCACGATCAAAATAAGAATGAAAATACCATTTCAGTTAACGATTCTAATCGTTTTGCTGATTTAAGAATTTTGACCTACGATGCATCAGGAATTAATGACTTATCAGTTAAACAAAAAGAGTTGGTATATTATTTATCTCAAGCTGCATTGAGTGGAAGAGAAATTACGTATGCTCAGAATTACAAGCATAATATTCAAATTAAGCGGGTTTTAGAGACAATTTATGATACTTACAATGGGGACAGAGGTACGGAAGATTGGGAAAATTTTGAAATCTATTTAAAACGATTTTGGTTTTCGAATGGAATCCATCATCACTATGCAGAGAAGAAGTTCTTACCAGGATTTTCTAAAGACTATTTTGATAGTTTAGTTGAAAGAAGTTCATTAAATGAATCAATTACTTTAAAAGGTGAAACCATAGAACAGATGGTTAATAAGCTTGTGCGGGTAATTTTTGATCCTTCTGTTGATTCAAAAAAAGTAATTAAAGATAGAGGCGTGGATAAGGTAGCTTTGAGTGCCAATAATTATTACGGTGAAGGTGTAACTGAGACAGAAGCTATTGCTTATTACGGAGCGATGGGTGTATCTGGTGAAGAGACTCCCATTGAGTATGGTTTGAATTCCAGGTTAGTTAAACGAGATGGACAATTAGTGGATTTAGTATATAAATCTGGGGGTCTATATGGAGGTGCTATTGATCAGATTATTTTTTGGTTAGAAAAAGCGAAAATTGTAGCTGAAAATGATGCTCAAGCTAGTCATATTAATATGCTCATGGATTACTTTAAAACAGGAGATTTAAAACAGTGGGATGCAACCAATATTAATTGGCTTAAAAGTACTGAGGGGGATATTGATTTTATTTTAGGATTTATTGAGGTTTATGGAGATGCAATTGGTTATAAAGGAGCATATGAAGCTGTTATTCAAATGAATGATAAAGAAGCTTCTGAACGAATGGCTGTTTTGAGTGAAAATGCTCAGTATTTTGAGGACAACAGTTCAATTATGGAGGAGCATAAGAAAGAAAATGTTGTTGGTGTTAGTTATCGTGTTATCAATGCAGCTACAGAGGCTGGAGATGCCGCTCCTGCAACTCCAATTGGAATTAATTTACCCAATAGTAATTGGATACGAAGTACTCATGGTAGTAAGTCAATTAGTCTTGGAAATATTGTAGAAGCGTATAATTCTTCTGGTGGTAGTAGTTCGTTAAATGAATTTTACTTTGATGAAAATGTAAGAGCTAGAATTAAAGAACATGGTAAATTAAGTAGCAAGATGCATACTGCCATGCATGAGGTTATTGGGCATGCCTCTGGTAAAATTAATGATGGCATTGGTACTCCAAAAGAAACACTGAAAAACTATAGCAATACATTAGAAGAAGCTCGAGCAGATTTAGTCGCTTTATATTATATCTATGATCAAAAACTAGTAGATTTGGGCTTGATGCCTAGTTTAGATGTTGGAATGGCTGAGTATGACAGTTATATTGCTAACGGTATGATGCTTCAATTGAGAAGATTAGAAGAGGGTGAAAATATAGAAGAAGACCATATGAGAAACCGTCAGTTAAATGCATCTTGGGCATATGAAAAAGGACTTAATGATCAAGTTATTGAAAAGAAAATAATAGATAACAAAACCTATTTTGTGGTTAATGACTATGCTAAACTTCGTAAAATCTTTGGTGACCTTTTAAGAGAAATTCAGCGTATAAAGTCTGAGGGTGATTATGAAGCTGCTGAAGCTTTGGTTGAAGGTTATGGAGTCAAAGTAGATCCTGCTATTCATAAAGAGGTTAAGTCGAGATACAAAAGTTTAAATTTAGCCCCATATAGTGGATTTGTTCAGCCAAAATTAGAACCACAATTTGATGATGAAGGTAACTTCATAAATCTCCATGTGAGTGAGGAAGGATATGTAGAACAAATGCTTAGATTTGGTAAAGAATATGCTTTTATTAATCCAGGTGAATAATATTTTCTGAATAAATTCAATGGAAAATAAGCTTATAAAATTGATTATTCTGTTTTTGTTTGTGGCTATTTTTATTGGTTCAGCAGTCTGGATGTATAAAAAATATGTGATACCCAATAGCCCATATCACACTGAGCTTAAATTAAGAGGGTCTCGATGATAGATAAGCTTCCAACTTCATGGGAACTACTATTATCTGAGGAGGTTTTGAAGCCTTATTTCATTGAAATACAAAAGTTTTTAAAACAGCAAGATAAGTTAGGAAAGGTGATCTATCCACCTAGAAAGGATGTCTTTAATGCTTTTAATAAAACGACTCCTCAAAATGTAAAAGTAGTCATCATTGGTCAAGATCCCTACCACGGATATGGTCAAGCTAATGGTTACTGTTTTTCGGTAAAGAAAGGAGCTAAAGTTCCGCCTTCCTTGAAAAATATTTTCAAAGAATTGAATGCAGACATTGGATGCGAAATACCTAAACATGGTGAAATTACTGGTTGGGCAGAACAAGGAGTGTTTTTATTAAATTCTATTTTGACTGTTGAGGAAAAGAAGCCATCAAGTCATCAAGGAATTGGTTGGGAAATCTTTACAAATAAGGTTATTCAAACAATCTCAGAAAATCAAGAAAAGGTTGTTTTTATACTTTGGGGAGCTTATGCCCTAAAAAAGAAAGACTTAATCAATCATAACAAGCACTTAATTATTGAATCTGCCCATCCTGCAGCGGAGATTTATACAGGAGGAAAGGCAGGTTTTTTTGGAAGTAAGCCTTTTTCAAGAGCCAATCAATTTTTGTCCTCACCAATAAATTGGTGTTTGTCTTAAATAAATTATTGAATTGTCATTTACTCCTAAATTGATTCCCACGATTTTAGGAATATTTCTATAAATTTATTAGAAAATTGATCCAAGGTACATTGAATGCCTTCCTGACTGGTGGATGTCACTTGCTTGTCTTTTATTCCGCAGGGATTGATGTAATTGAAATAGTCAAGATTTGTATTAATATTTAATGCAAATCCGTGCATACTAACACCTTGTTTGATGCGAATTCCAATTGCTCCAATTTTTCTGGGAGTTTGTGGTTTTTTCCCCACCCATATTCCTGTTAGATGCTTAATTTGATATGCATCAATATTGAAATGTTTAAGGGTCTTAATTATACATTCTTCAAGTATTTCTACGTATTTTTTGACGCCTATACCCCATTTTCTTAAATTTAAGATAGGATAGCATACCAACTGACCTGGACCATGGTATGTAATGTCACCTCCTCTGTCAATCTGATGTGTTGTAGCATTAATTCTCTTTAAAAGATTTGCATCAACTAGTAAGTTATTTTTATTGGCACTTTTTCCAAAGGTAAATACATGGGGATGTTCACACATGATAATACTATCTGAAGCCCCACTTAAAACATCATGATGGGTTTGTTCTTGAATATTCAAAGCATTGGAATAATTTGTAAGGCCAATATGTTTGATGTTAATTGACATTTTCACTTTTCTTTTTTACAATCATACCAAGTATAAAGAAAACACCTATAAAGCTTGCAAACCTACCAATATAGTCACCATATTGTGAATAGAATGTCAAATTATTAAATGAATGAACTTTCACGTCGATGACTTCTTTTTCCCACCATTGAGTTTGTTCATGAATATTACCTAATTTGTCAATTCTGCAAGTAATGCCAGTGTTGGCACTCCTTAACACTTCTCTTCTATTTTCTATTGCTCTTAAAGAGGCATAATGCATATGCTGTTTGTATCCGTCAGTATCTCTCCACCATCCATCATTGGTTATGACTAATAGAATCTCTGCTCCTTTTCTGCAAAATTCAGCAACATGACCAGGGAATACACTCTCATAGCAAATTAATGGTGCAAGGTTTGGTTTATTGCCTGCACCAAAAACTTTTGGTTCTTTGTCAGACCCAAGGCTGCCAGATATGCCACCTAAATCTACAGCTAGAAAATTTAGAAACTTAAATAATCTAGGATATGGCATGATTTCAGCACCAGGAACAAGTTTTCCCTTGTGATAAAAGTCAAGATTACCATGTTTGTCAATTTCTATTGCTGTATTATAACTATCATAAAAATCACCATTTTCAGTTTCTCGTGCTGTTTGTGATAGCGGTTCTCCTTTTTTGAAAAACTTATAGGTTGAGATACCAGATATGATATGGATTTGTGGATGTTCCTGTACAAAATTCTTAAGAATTTGAATACTCTCAAAACGATAGGGATAGTTTTCATTAACATATTCAACTATGGCTGTCTCAGGTAAAATTATGTAATCTGTGCTATCATTTATTAGAGGTTCGACTAATTTTAGCATTTGATTCAAATTAAGAATCTCTTTATCTTTTTCAAATTTTAGGTAGGGGTCAATGTTAGGCTGAACTAGTAATGCTGAATGAGAATTATTATTCGACGAGGTATAATCTGATAGATTGTTTATATAAAAAGGGATGGATAAGAGTATGGGAATAATTATGAATCCAATGGGTTTCCACCAGGCTTTTATTTTTGACTTTTGGAGAGTCATATAAGTTATAACGTTGGTAGTTAAAATCCATAGACTTCCACCCAGGGCACCCGTGATTTCATACCATTGAACTACTTCATTGTGTTTTGCAAAAATATTCCCCAGTGTAAACCATGGCCAACTAATTTGCCAATTGAGATGGAGATACTCAAATGAAAGCCAAAGAGAAATGAAGACAAGTAAGGCTTTTTGGTCACTGACCAAATTTCGAGCTTTTCTATATCCTAGCCACGGTAAATACATGAGCCAAGAATTTGCAAGTAGCATAAAAATACTCGAATAAATTTCAGCATAGCCTACCCACCAAGATATTACGATATTCCATATCAAAAGTGATGAATAAATTAACCAACTGCTTGCTCGTATATTTCTGGTTTTATCTTCAAGTAAGAATAATGGTACTAAAGCAAAAAAACTAAGGAAAAATAAATCGCGAGGAGGCCAAGCCAACCAAAAAAATAAAGCTGGGGCAATAACATACAAAAACGATTGAATTTTATTTTTTGTCATACCCAGCTATTATTAGTACAAATTCTCCTTTTGGTTCATGCTTTTTGAAATGTTCTAGAAGTTGAATAGGGTTTCCCCGTATATACTCTTCAAATTTTTTAGTTAGTTCACGGCCAATAACTATAGAACGATCCGGACCGAGTAAATCATGAATCATTTGAAGTGTTTTTATAATTCTGTGTGGACTTTCATAAAAAATAGTAGTTCGTTTTTCTTTAGTAAGATTCAGGATTTTAGTTTGTTTACCTTTTTTGTGGGGCAAAAAACCTTCGTAAACAAATGAATCACAAGGTAAACCAGAACCAACTACTCCAACGATAGCAGCAACTGCACCAGGCAGAGTAATAACTTCAATTTTTTCATGGATAGATTCTCTTATAAGTAAGAATCCAGGGTCAGATATTCCTGGCATTCCTGCATCGGAGCATATCGCAAAAGACGCACCATTCAATAGTTTTTCAATAATTCCTTTTGAATTTTTGTGTTCGTTGTGTTGGTGATAGGGAATGAGTTTTTGATTAATATTATAGTGATCTAAAAGTTTTTTAGTTTGTCGTGTATCTTCAGCCAAAACAGCATTGACAGATCTGAGTATATCTATTGCTCTGTAGGTAATATCTGCCATATTACCGATGGGTGTTGGTACTATATATAATTTGCCCTTCAAAATACTTTGCGAAAATAGGGGTTAAAGCCCACTAAACCGACAGCAAGTATTTTAAGTATTTTATGTTGATTGATAGAATAATCGTGCATTTTTGTCGTCATATATTACAGATGGCCAAGATTCTTTTCATGTTAACATTTTTTTTCATGTCCTTAATCAATTCAGATTCTCCTAGTTTTAAAGATCAACAGTTAGCATACGATCGAGTATTTCAAGCATACAAAGACAAAGCTGAAGATGCTTATCTAAAATTAAAGAAAGCAGGAATTGATCGACAGAATTTTGATATATTTATTCGTGGCTTTAAATTCGAGGAGGACCTTGAAGTATGGGCTAAAAATAAAGAAGACAATCGATATAAATTGGTGACTACTTACAAGTTTTGTCAAAATATTGGTCAGTTAGGACCTAAACGAAAAGAGGGTGATAAACAAATACCTGAAGGTATCTACATGCTTAGTAAATTTAATCCCAATAGTGATTTTTTTCTTTCTTTACAGGTTAATTATCCCAATAAAAGTGATCAGATTCTTTCAAATCGTTATGCTCCAGGGGGCTTAATATTCATCCATGGTGGTTGTGAGACCATAGGGTGCATTCCGATAACGGATAGTTTTATCAAAGAATTATATGTTTTGTGTGTTGAGGCAAGAAATAATGGGCAGGATATGATACCTGTTCATCTTTTTCCAACTCGTCTAAATCAAGAAAATTTTCAATTATTGTCAAATCAATACGATGATAAAAAGTTGATTGATTTCTGGAGTCAACTCAAAAAAGGATACACTTATTTTGAAAAAAATAAAAAAATTCCAAGAGTTATTGTTCATCCTGATGGAGCGTACCAATTTTTTGAAGAAAAAATCTAAGGTCTATATCCACTTTCCTGGAATATTAACATGTGATTACTATTGTTTACTAGCTGATTAATAGTAATTTCTGGGTGATTTTCCATGTAATTACGTACAATTTGCCAACCAACCCACGCACCAATTCTAGGACTGCTCTCGTTACCAAAAGGAGCGGTAAATGGTCCGTCATTAAAGTATCTTTTTTGAAACTCATTTTTATCTGAGTTGAAAAGTTCTTCTTCCTGAACAAGGTAGGCCCATATATTTTCTTCTTGATTTTCACACCATTCTAATTGGTTGAATAAATAATTAATTTTAAGCGAATCATGATATGCTGGTAGAAGAAGATCTAATAAATAGAGTTTTTTACCCTCATAAATAGCTTGATCAATAAAGGTAGTTGAAATATGTTCAGGAACTTTAACATCCACATAAGTCTGAATGCAATTAGGTACTATTCGATATGGCTCAAATTTTTTGATGCGATACAATGGAAAGTTCTCAGGATTCAACAATGTATATACTTCAAAATCAGATCCTAGATACATATCTAAACCAATACCAAACTTTTTGGATTGTTGATCATATACGGCCCCATAATGAAAGGTCGATATAAATGTTGTGACCTCACCAATTGTATCTTCAGGGAAATAATTCAATATGTACTTAGCAGCTTTCAAGAGCTCATCTGAGTAGGATTGAAAATCATTGAATTCTTTCTGAGTAATCTTGTACAAAGAATCCATATCTTGGTGCGAAATATACTTATATAATCCTACTGCAATATCGGTGTCTGTTGCACCTGAGAATTGGACGTTTGATGCAATAATGTGTTCTGTATAAACTTCATAAAAGTTAGGTTGAGTTTCAGATAGACGAATGATATCATTCACACTTTTACATGAAAATAGCTCTTGTTCAAAACGTTCTATTTTCATTTTGATATTTATATTAGATAGATTTTTGGAGTGTTTGTTTTTCGTACAGCCATGGAATGTAAAAACTCCTAGAAAAATGAATGAAGCAAGTAGGGTTTTTAAACTTTTAGTACTAATATTTGTATCCATTTAAATGTTAATAATTATGAAAAACATTACAATACTAACGCTAGCTTTGCTATTAACGCAACTATCTTTTGCACAAAACTCATTTAGGTTTGGACTAAAAGGTGCCTCTAACTTTGGCTGGTTATCAGGTACTGATAAAACTATTGAAAATGACGGAACGACTGTGGGTTTTGCCTATGGTTTGATGGGTGAGTATGCAATTAACTCAACTTACGGTTTTCATGCAGAATTATTACTTTCTCAAGTAAATAGTAAGTTCAATCTAACATCAGAGCAGTCATTTGTTAATGATATTAGTAATACTAAACATACCAATCTAAATTTTAAATATACTATTCAGTATTTAGAAATTCCAATGAGTATGAAGTTGAATACCAAAGAAATTGGTAATTTGGTATATTACGGCAACTTCGGTTTTTCTCCTGGTTTTGCATTAAACGCTCGTGCATCAATTATATCCGAAGATATCCCACAAAGTATAAAGGACTTAGATCCAACAGATTATCGTGTCAATGATGATGAGGGCGATGATTATACCTTAGACAATTTTGATGATAAGGTATTTTTATTTCGTTTTCCTTTGATTATTGGAGGAGGTGTTGAATATAGAATGGCGGGAAGTACAAGTTTACAAGCGGGGTTTCGTTTTGCAAACACATTTACGGATATGTTTGTTAAGGATAAAACAGCAGATGCAAAAAATAACTACTTTGCTGTTTCATTTGGTGTACTATTTTAAAATCTCATATGAAGATAGCCATATCTCAACTTAATTATAAAATTGGTGACATTGATGGGAATACGGCTAAAATTTTAGATGCAATTTCTAAGGCAAAAAATGAAAATGCCGATTTAGTTATTTTTTCAGAGTTAGCAGTCTGTGGTTATCCGCCAAAAGATTTATTAGACTATCCAAACTTTATAGATCGTTGTGAGTTTGCCATAAACTTAATTGGTGAAAACTCTGTTGATATAGGTGTAATTATTGGTGCCCCCTCATGGAGCAAACTAGATCGAGGTAAAAAGCTGTACAATTCTGCTTTTTTTTATGAGAATAAAAAACTGTTGAAACGAATTGATAAAACATTGTTGCCGACCTATGATGTGTTTGATGAATATCGATACTTCGAATCAAACAAAATATTCGAATGTGTATCTTTTAGAGGTGAAAAATTAGCTATTACCATTTGTGAAGACCTTTGGAATATTGACGATGAGAAAATGTATAAACTCATTCCAATGGATGAGTTGCAGAAAGATAATCCTACCCTGATGATCAATTTGAGTGGCTCTCCATATAGCTATAATCATGTTGAAAAACGCCGCAATCGGATGCAACAAAATGCCAAAATCTATAGTCTTCCACTCTGTTATGTAAATCAAGTGGGAGGGAATACAGATATTTTGTTTGATGGAGGTTCCATGTTTATCAATAAAAATGGGGATATAGTTGAAGAATGTACATTTTACCATGAAGACTTTAAATTGATTGAGTGGTCAAGTGGATCAGTGTATCCAGATAACCATCAAGATTACTATGATTATGATATATCACTTATCCATGATGCTCTTTTAATGGGAATTAGAGATTATTTTGGTAAGATGGGTTTTAAAAAAGCAGTGATTGGAAGTAGCGGGGGTATTGATAGTGCTGTTGTTCATACATTGGCTGCCAAAGCTTTGGGAGGTGAGAATGTAAGAGCCATCATGATGCCAAGTAAATACAGTAGCGAGGGTTCTGTAAATGATGCCGTTGCATTAGCTAAAAATTTAAATTCTCCCTACCGAATTATTTCAATTGAACAAACTGTTAAGTCACTAAATTTGACATTAGAAGAAGAGTTTGAGGGCTTAGAAGAGGATGTAACTGAAGAAAATATTCAAGCCAGAAGTCGAGGTGTTATTTTAATGGCAATCAGTAACAAATTTGGTTATATTGTCCTCAATACGAGTAATAAAAGTGAGAGTGCTGTTGGTTATAGCACGTTGTATGGAGATATGTGCGGTGGCTTGTCAGTGATAGGAGACTTATACAAAGAACAAGTTTATGAGTTAGCAAGATTCATGAATAGATCAAGTCCAGTTATTCCTCAGGAAATTATTGATAAAGAGCCCAGTGCAGAACTAAGACCAAATCAAAAAGATAGTGATTCCTTGCCTGCTTATTCTGTCCTAGATAAAATACTTTTTCATTATATTGAGGAGCAAAAAGGCTGGAAAGAAATTGTTAAACTAGGAATTGAGGAAGATTTGGTTCGAAGAATTATTCGACTAGTTGATAAAAATGAGTACAAACGATTTCAAGCTTCTCCAACACTTAGAATTAGTCATAAAGCATTTGGGATAGGTAGGCAAATGCCTATTGTCGCTCGATATAACCATTAATTTCTGTTTTAAAGTGTCCATTATTTTACTTCATATTAACTTATTAATTATAAGTCGAATAATTCCCTCTAGCTTCGTGAATACCTTTGCATAAAAGGAGTGAGGTCTTTGGATTGTCATTTCACAATGGTTGAATATTATGACATTTAAAGATTTAGGTCTTATAGACCCATTATTAAAGGCAATTGGAGATAAAAACTATGTTAATCCAAGCCCAATTCAAGAAAAATCAATACCACTAATCCTTCAAGGTTTTGATATTTTGGCAAGTGCACAGACAGGAACAGGGAAAACAGCTGGGTTTGCTATACCAATGATCCAAATTCTTACAAGAGGTGGTAATTCAGGTCATAGAAAAATTAAGGCACTTATCTTAACTCCAACAAGAGAATTAGCAGCTCAAGTATTAGCAGATGTTCAATCCTATAGTAAATATGTAGATGTCAAAAGTACGGTCATTTTTGGTGGGGTAAATCAAAATCCTCAAATTGCCGCACTTAGACAAGGTGTGGACATACTCGTTGCTACTCCTGGTCGATTAATGGACCTTCATCAACAAGGATATTTATCATTAAAGAAACTAGAGTTTATGGTTCTTGACGAAGCTGATAGAATGCTAGATATGGGGTTTCTTAGAGACATCAAAAAAATCATTCAAATGATGCCTCAAAAACGTCAGAATCTCCTCTTTTCAGCTACATTTTCAAAAGAAATAAAAAAGTTGGCAAATGGACTTTTAACAAATCCAAAAACTGTCGAAGCTACTCCAGAAAATTCTACTGCAGAGCGAATAGATCAGGCGGTTTATCGTGTAGATGCAAAACGAAAAACAGCCTTAATAACCAAATTAATTTGGGAAGGTAATTGGCATCAGGTACTTATTTTTACCCGAACCAAACATGGTGCCAATCGACTTGCTCAAAAATTAGAAAAGGCAAAAATAACAGCAGCTGCAATACATGGAAATAAATCACAATCTGCACGAACAAAAGCATTGGCTAATTTCAAAAGTGGGGAAGTAAGTGTTTTAGTAGCTACCGATATTGCTGCAAGAGGTTTGGATATTCCACTATTACCCTATGTCATCAATTATGAGTTGCCTAATGTGCCGGAAGATTATGTACATCGCATTGGAAGAACAGGAAGAGCTGGTGCCAGTGGAATAGCTATGTCATTAGTGTGTAGTGAGGAACAAGAATATCTGACTTCTATTGAGAAGCTTTTAGGTGTACAAATCCAAAGTGGGGTTGTTGAGGGATTTGAGCCATCTAAAGGTCCTGTTAAAGGAGGGAAGAAACGAATGAAACAATATTCCAGAGATTCAAAGAACCCAACTCAAAATAAAAAATCAAACAGTAAGCGATATCATTCATTCAAACGAAAATCGAAAAAATGAATAAGTAATACTATCTCTTAACGATTACAATCGCATTTTTCACATTCAGATTGTGTTTCAAATCCAATTGGAGAACATCCACTATATCCCTCATATTTGCATTTTTTTTCATCAGCATAGTATATCCAAGATTCAAAATATGCCTGACATAGTGTTGAGTCATTTTGAGGATTTTCTTTACATTTAGCGTTTGTAATGCACTCTTTTTTACAGCTAGGTGTAAGTGCAATTATTAATCCTAAAAGCAATATTGTTTTTACAAATTTGATTTTCATTTAGTAGGATAATGCCTTTTTAACCATGTCTGAACTTCCCATTATAACTGGGTTTCTTTGGTGTATTTTTGTAGGTTCTAATTCAAGTATACGCCCCTTACCTGTAGTAGCTATTCCGCCTGCTTGTTCGGTAATAAAAGCCATAGGATTACTTTCAAACATGAGTCTTAGCTTTCCATTTGGTGAGTCTGTGGTTGAAGGATACATGAATATGCCTCCTTTAAGCAAGTTTCGATGAAAATCTGCAACCATACTTCCAATGTATCTTGCACTATAGGCTTTTTTGTCAATAGAGTTTCTACAATAATCAATATAGTCTTTGATGTTTTTATCAAATTGATCATAGTTTCCCTCATTGACAGAATATATATTACCCTTTGAAGGAATTTTAATATTAGGATGACTTAAACAGAAATCACCAATGGATGAATCAAGTGTAAAGGCATTTACTCCCTGGCCAGTGGTAAATACAAGCATTGTGCTACTTCCATAAATAATGTATCCCGCAGCTACTTGATTAATTCCCTTTTGAAGCACATCTTCCATGGTAACTGGACCACCAACAGGACTTTTACGCTGATATACAGAAAATATAGTTCCTATAGATGCATTGACATCAATATTACTACTCCCGTCGAGGGGATCTATTGCTATGATGTATTTGCTATCTTGATTTAGTGTTGTTTCTATTTGATGAATGTCTTCCTCTTCTTCAGATATGATTGCACAACAATCTCCGCCAAGTGTTAAAGAGGATTTGAATTCTTCGTTTGCTATGATATCTAATTTTTTTACTTCTTCTCCTTGGACATTGACTGTTCCAAAAGCACCCAGTACATCAACAAGACCTGCTTTACGGACGTCCCTATTAACGATTTTTGCAGCGAATTTAAAATCCCTAAATATTTTGGATAGGTCTCCACTAGCGTCAGGAAATTTATTTTGCTGATCTGCAATAAATTGACTCAGACTTATTACTTTATTAGTTCTCATTAAAATTATTATTTGGTAATATTGCCACAAATTTAATCTTTAATGAGAGTATTCAAATTTGGAGGTGCAAGTGTAAAAGATGCAGAAGCAGTTAAAAATATAGCTTCTGTACTCAAAGATTATGGTCAAGGCCCTTTGTTGGTAGTTATTTCTGCAATGGGTAAAATTACCAATAAGTTAGAGGAATTGGTAGATGCATACTTTTTTAATAAAGATTCAAAGAAAAAGATATTCGCCGAGGTAAAGTTATTTCATCAGCAAATTACGGATTCACTAATTAAGGATGAAAATGATTATTACGAAGTAGATAATCTCTTGATTGAATTAGAGTGTATTATTGAAAAAAGAAGGGATGAGTCTTCCACTTATGATATGGAGTATGATAAAATTGTTCCATTTGGGGAGTTAATATCTACTAAGATTGTGAGTACCTATCTAAATAAGTTTGGTGTCAAAAATAGATGGATTGATGCTAGGAATTTTGTTATCACAAGCTCAAAACATCGGTCTGCAAGTGTACTTTGGGAAGAGTCTGTTCCGCTAATACAGAATAGTCTTAAACCACTAGCAGAAAGGCAACCAATTATTACTCAAGGTTTTATTGGTAGAGACATTAACCATAAGAATACTTCACTTGGCAGAGAAGGGTCAGATTATTCTGCAGCTATTTTTGCTTTTGGTCTAGATGCTGAATCAGTGACCATCTGGAAGGATGTGGAGGGGATTATGAATGCTGACCCAAAACAGTTTTCAGAAGCTCAGTTAATTCCAAAAGTATCATACAATGAGGCCATTGAATTAGCTTATTATGGTGCATCAGTTATTCATCCAAAAACTATTCAACCCTTAAAAAACAAGGCAATTCCATTATTTGTGAAATCATTCTTAGATCCATCGCTATCAGGTACAGAAGTTATTGAAAATGATAGCCGAACCCTGAATGACACACAATGCTATATAGTCAAAAAGAATCAGTCATTGATAACGATTGCTTCTCGTGATTTTTCATTTATAGTTGAGGACAACCTCGAAATTATCTTTAGTAAATTTAATGCAGTAGGCATTCAACTGAATTTAATGCAGAATTCTGCAATTAGCTTCATGTCTTGTTTTAATGTGAATGATAAGAAAACTTCGGCATTACTTGAGGAATTGAAAGATAAATTTACGGTGAATATTCAATCGGGATACACTTTGTTAACCGTATTCAATTACAACGACACAAATTCCCAGATTGAAAAAATTATTGATGATCGTAAGATAGCCTTAGAGCAAAAATCAAGTTCTGCTCTACAACTTTTACTTATCGATTAACGTACCGTCAATTGGTGCTTTCTTGATTTCAATATCATCTTGATATGTGATGGTGCTTTTGTTTCCAAGTATCGTAACATTGAATAGTCCATTTTTCTTACCATTTACGAAATTTCCGGTCAATGATTGCATTCCGTCAGCGGTTGATTGAGTGCACTTACCATGTGGTTTTCCATTTTTAAAATATCCGTCTATTAACCCGTCTGGTGTTTTTAATGTACCTCGACCATTGAACGTATTGTTAACCAGTCTTCCAGTATACGAAAAACGATCATTAATATTATAAGTTCCTTGTCCGTGCATTTTGTCTTGTTGCCATTCTCCAACATATGATGTTTTATTGGCGTATCCTATTCTGCCTTCACCATGTTTCTTGCTCATAACAAAATCTCCTGAGTATGAGTATTTATAATTCTTTGAGAAGAATTTTCCCTGCCCCCAGAAAAATCCAAGTTTAAAATCTCCTTCATATTTATTTCCAAAAGAGTCAACGTACTGACCTCTTCCATGGGGAACACCATAAGTCCATTCTCCTTTATAAACGGCTGTTCCATTACCCCACATCATAGAGCCTTCTCCATCAATAATATTACCGTCTAGTTTTTTCCCATCAGGGATCAATCGTATTCCAGTTGCACCCATTATTTCGTTTGTATAATTTTGAAGTGTTTTGAGAGTTGCAGTGATCTTAATGTAGTACAACCCTCCATCCTCAAAATAAAAGTCCATTTGAAAATCATCTGAACCCATTCTTCTAACATATTGATTATCAGAAACAAAGTCTAATCCGCCAGTTTTATCCTGGACTTGGTCAATGTTGAGACCCCATCTTAGGTTGAAAGGAAAGTCTCCTTTATACCTTTGATAGGTATATCCACTATCATACATGGATATTTTAGAAAGAACAATATCTGTATTGTATTCCATGCTTAACCCAGATTGTAAATAATCTAATTTTAAAACCCTTAAATATGGAAGAAATGATTCAATGGGTTTGTTATTTACATTTGACTTAATAAACTTTGAAATGGGTTCGGATGTCAGTGGTTTTCCCAATAATTTCTCAGGCGATTGAGCAAAAGAATAATTGCCAAAAAAGCCAAATAAAAGGAATAAAATTACTTTAGTTGGTTTGGTATGCATGATTAAATAACGATAAACAAATGTATTTGCTATATGTTAAATAGCATAATGTGATTAAAACAAAGTCCCATTATATTAAATAGTTAGATGAATTAATAAAGAAATTGGTTGCTTTGGTGCTTTTATGTTCTTAAGTAAACCAATAATATTACTTTCGCGTAGATAATAAATGGGTAATCATAAAGTACTTTTTAGATTTGAGGAACAACCTGAAAAAGAGGTTATTGTAACAGTAGATAGTGGAGATACTATTCTTGATGCAGCCTTGGACAACAACCTACATTTGAATCATAATTGTGGAGCAGTTTGTGCATGCAGTACATGTCATGTTTATATCGATAAAGGGATGAACGATTTACCCGAAATATCTGATAAAGAAGAGGACTTTATCGATAGGGCCGAAAATCCCAAAATTAACTCTCGACTTGGATGTCAGTGCATTATAAATTCTGATATTGAGGTTACAATTCCTGATCAAAGTAGTATAATAGGACATTAAAAGATGGATAAAAATAATTTTTATGAACCCCCAATAAATTGGTCAGATTATGAGGACATTGCTCTTGCCCTTTATGAAAAATTTGGTGATGATTTTAATGAATCAAAAATTTACAGAATACGTTTCACTGATCTATTAGACTGGGTTTTAGCTCTACCCAACTTCGAAGGAAAACGTGAAGATAGTAATGAAGGTCACCTAGAAATGATTCAGAGTAGTTGGGTTTACGAATGGAGAGACAATCAATAATATTATGATTTACGATAGTTTCACAACAATAGATACGTTTATTTTTGATGTAGACGGTGTACTTACAACTGGCAAAGTATTGGCCCAAGATGATGGAGCACTTACTCGTGACTTTAATATCAAAGACGGCTTTGCGATTCAATTTGCTGTCAAACAAAATTATAGACTTATTATCATTAGTGGAGGCAGTTCTGAAGGAGTAAAATCTCGTTTAAAAACACTTGGCATAACGGAAGTTCATACTGGAGTTTCTGACAAAAAAATCCTTTTTGAAGAGTTGATAAAAAAACATAATCTTGATTTATCAAAAACACTTTACATGGGGGACGATTTTCCTGATATTTCTTCTATGCGTATGTGTGGTGTAAAAACATGCCCTGCTGATGCAGCTTGGCAGGTTCAGCTAGAAGCAGATATTATAACTAAAGCCAATGGCGGACAAGGTGCTGCCAGAGAAATTATAGAAAAAGTACTTACATTACAAGGTAAGTGGGAAAGTACAGAGCATTCTGTATGGTAATTTCTACATTAGTCCATTACTTTATTGGTTTAATTGTAGTAAAATTATTTCATTTGTGTAATGAAGTTTCTTCAAAAGTTGATAGCGAGCAAGTACCCAATCACATTCTCATTATTTCTGGTTTGGATTTTATTTTTTGATGGGAACAGTGCTGTTTTTATTTACAAACAGTATAATGAATTGAAGAATCTCAAAATTCAAGAAGCATTTTTGTCTAAAGAAATTGCGGAGATGAAAGAACAAAAAGAAAACCTATTTTCTGATGATGACAAACTAGAGAGGTATGCTCGTGAAAACTATTTCTTTAAAAAAGATGACGAGGATATTTTCGTCATCGAAAAGAAAAAAGATTAGCTGAATTCTTTTTTAATCAAACGTAGCATTTCTGAGTGAATATAAGAATTGCCAGCTAGTATTGAATTTCCAAATACATAATTTTCTTTATTCTCAAAATCAGAAACTATACCACCAGCTTGTTGCACTATGCATGCCCCATCTGCAACGTCCCATGGACTAAGGTTTAATTCATAAAACGCATCAAATCTTCCACATGCGGTGTATGCTAAATCAATAGCAGCACTTCCCATTCGACGGATACCTTTAGTTTCCTTCATTAAAATTTTCCAACTTTTTTAATTAAATGCTCTATTTGAGCGAGTTGTTTTTTGTCAAGCATTTGATTTGTTTAGATTAGCTTTTAAAACATAATCCCAAGCATTTTTAATGTCTTGTTTTTCAATTACTTCGTTGTAATGACTTTCAATAAATGCTCGAGCTTTTAGAGCAATACTATCTAAGAATTGGGACTGCTTTTCTATTTTTTGAATACCTTCTTCTAACTTTATTGCAAATTGTTGGATATCTTTTTCTGGAACAGGCATGGAGAATTCTGATTTAAAATATTCTTTACCTCCTTTACCTGGATATCCAATTACTAGGCAACCGCTAGCCATTGCCTCAATGCTTGGTAGAGAAAATCCTTCATTTTTGGTCGCATAAAATTCAATAAAATCATTGATATCAAAGTTGTTATCGTCTTGCCCACTGACAAAAAGATATTGTTCTTCACCATTCTTGAAAATTTGGATAGTTTTTGGGTTTATTTCATCTATAGGGATTCCAAAATTTAATAGGGTATTGTAATCCAAACGATAAACACCGTTTTGTCCTATTTTAAATGTGAAATATCGCTGAGAGGGATCAAACCATTCATTGTCTAATTGACCAAAAGATAGAAAACTCATCTGCGTTGAAATGAGAATGAGTAGAATTATTTTCAAATATCTAGAGCGAGTCATGGATTTCTTAAATTACAAATTTATATGATAACGGTTAAAGTTAGCACATAGTTTATGGTATAAAATTATGAAAGGTATTACTGTAAGCGATGATTTTTAAATGAAAGAATACATAACTTTGTAGAATCTTACATCTATGAATAAAGTAGTAAAAAATGCAGACGATGCCATTCAAGGTATCCAAGATGGGATGACAATTATGCTTGGAGGTTTTGGGTTGTGCGGCATCCCTGAAAATTCAATTTCTTCTATAGTCAAAGCTGGAATTAAAGAATTAACCTGTATTTCAAATAATGCCGGTGTAGACGATTTTGGTATTGGTTTGATGCTTCAAAGTAAGTTGGTGAAAAAGATGATATCCTCTTATGTTGGAGAGAACGCTGAGTTCGAAAGACAACTTCTTTCCGGAGAATTAGAAGTAGAGTTATTACCTCAGGGTACTTTGGCTGAAAGATGCCGAGCAGCCGGTGCCGGTATTCCTGCTTTCTTTACACCTGCTGGATTTGGTACTGAAATAGCTGAAGGAAAAGAATCTAGAGAATTTGAAGGAAAACAATTCATCATGGAAAAGGCTTTTGATTCTGACTTTGCTATAGTTAAAGCTTGGAAAGGCGATACAGATGGTAACCTCATTTACAAAGCAACAGCCAGAAATTTCAACCCTATGATGGCTATGGCTGGAAAAATTACTATTGCAGAAGTAGAAGAGTTAGTTAGGCCAGGAGAATTAGATCCGAATTTTATTCATACGCCCAGTATTTTTGTGGATAGAATTTTTGAAGGCACAGATTATGAGAAACGAATAGAACAGAGAACCATCCGCCAAAATTGATAAAAATATGTTAACTAAAGAGCAAATTGCACAGCGAATAGCCCAAGAGCTTCAAGATGGATATTATGTTAATCTTGGGATCGGCATTCCTACACTAGTTGCCAATTATGTTCCAACTGGGATAAATGTTATACTTCAATCTGAAAACGGCTTATTAGGAATGGGGCCTTTTCCAACGGAATCTGAAATAGATGCTGATTTAATTAATGCTGGCAAGCAAACTGTAACAATATTATCTGGATCTGTTTTTTTCGACAGTGCTACCAGTTTTGCTATGATTCGTTCTGGTCGTGTTGATTTGACAGTACTTGGAGCTATGGAGGTAAACGATAAAGGAGATATAGCTAATTGGAAAATTCCTGGGAAAATGGTAAAAGGCATGGGTGGGGCAATGGATTTAGTTGCTTCAGCTCAGAATATTATTGTTGCTATGCAGCATACCAATAGATCCGGTGCAAGCAAACTTTTGTCAAAATTGACACTTCCCGTAACTGGCCTCGGGTGCGTAAAAAAAATAGTAACTAATTTGTGTGTTATTGACGTCACATCTCGTGGATTTGAACTTAAGGAATTAGCTCCTGGAATTTCAATTAACGATGTTCAAAATGCAACCGAAGGAAATCTAATAGTTGATGGTGAAATACCAAAAATTAAATTCTAGCTAAGTTTTTTACGTAAAAATGGTTGAAAGACTAAGGTTTATGTCTTATCAAAAGTTAGATTTGCACCAATGAAAGTAACAGTTGTAGGAGCAGGTGCTGTAGGTGCAAGTTGTGCAGAGTACATTGCGATTAAAAATTTTGCATCAGAGGTATGTCTGATTGATATTAAAGAGGGTTTTGCAGAGGGTAAAGCCATGGATTTGATGCAGTGTGCATCACTCAATGGATTTGATACAAAAATTGTTGGAGCTACTAATGACTATTCCAAAACTGCCAATAGCGTCGTTGCTGTTATAACTAGTGGGATTCCCCGTAAACCTGGGATGACACGTGAAGAACTTATTGGTATAAATGCAGGTATTGTGAAGTCTGTAAGCAGTAATCTTATAGAACACTCACCCGATGTAATTATAATAGTGGTCAGTAATCCAATGGATACGATGACATACCTTGTTCATAAAAATACGGACCTACCCAAGAACAGAATAATTGGAATGGGAGGAGCTTTAGATAGTGCTCGATTTAAGTACAGAATTGCTGAGGCCTTGTCATGTCCATCATCTGATTTAGATGGAATGGTAATAGGAGGACATAGCGATAAGGGTATG
Organism: uncultured Bacteroidota bacterium; assembly: GCA_913043145.1. Classification (GTDB taxonomy): domain Bacteria; phylum Bacteroidota; class Bacteroidia; order NS11-12g; family UBA9320; genus UBA9320. The sequence continues at coordinate 21,006 of CAJWLP010000005.1, read as the reverse complement.
GTCCCGCTTATTGAAAAGGCAACTAGAAATAGTGTGAATGTATCAGAGTTTTTATCTCCAGAAAGAATGAATCAAATAGTCAATGACACCAAAGTTGGTGGGGCTACATTGACAGGTTTATTAGGAACAAGTGCTTGGTATGCTCCTGGTGCAGCAGTTTCAGAGATTGTTAAAGCTATTGCGTTAGATTCCCATAAAATGATTCCTTGTTCTGCTTTACTTGACGGTGAGTATGGGATTGAAGGGTTATCAATTGGTGTACCTTGTATTATTGGCAAAAATGGTATTGAAAAGATAGTCGAGATTTCTTTAACTGATTCTGAAAAAAACAAACTTAAAGAAAGTGCTGAAGGGGTAGCTAAGACGAATACCTTGCTTGATTAAAAAAATATTTTCATGATAAAACAAAGAGCCTTTAGGGGCTCTTTGTTATTTACGTAATGCTGTAACAGGGTCCATTTTGGAAGCTAGTATGGCAGGAGAAATGCCTGCTATAATTCCTATTCCAATGGCAATGGAAATTCCAAAAGTAAAAGTTGAAAAGCTAAAAAAAACCTGGAATGAAGTTAGGTAAGATGCTGTTAGTCCGAGTCCCATTACAAAAATAATTCCCATTAAAGCTCCTACAATGCATAAAAATACAGACTCAAACAAAAATTGTGATAATATGAAAATTTGCTTAGCTCCCAATGCTTTTTGAAGGCCAATGACGGATGTTCGTTCTTTAACTGATACAAACATGATATTGGCAATTCCAAAACCACCAACTAATAGTGAGAAAAAACCAATTATTCCGCCAGCTATGTCAATCATTCCAAAAGTTTGACTTAAACTATCAGAGACCATGGTTAATTTATTCAATGCGAAATTGTTTTTTTCCTTAGGTTTTATTTTTCGTATAGAACGCATAATACGAGTTACCTCATATGATAACGTATTAATGTCAATATTTTCATGACCATTTATGACTATTGATGGAGATGATCCAGATCCATTAGGTCTTGCGAATCTCTGAGCAAACTTTACTGGTAAAGCCACGATGTCGTCGTATTGTGAACCACCAATACTTGAACCTTGATAATCAAAAACTCCTACTATTGTTGCTTTACTGCCGTTGATTGTTATTTTTTTTCCTACTGGATTTTTACCCTCGAATAAATTCAAGGCAATATTGTATCCCACAATAGCACTATTTTTTCCAGAAATGAGGTCAAAATTATTAAATACTCTACCGCTAAACACTTCCCATTTGTTAATTTCAAAAAAATCACCCATAACTCCAATAATTTTTACATCAGACAATTCTTCATGAATGGACCCAATTTTATTACTACTGAATTCATAATAAAATGCAGTATTTTTGATGATTTCTTTATTTGAATCACGAGTAAGTCGTTGATATTCTCTGATTTTGGGCTTTGGTCTGTTCATATATTCCCACCACTTGTAACCATTCCCGTATGTCCATGGCCATTTTTTGACATATATAATTTTGTCACCCAATTTATCTACGTTGTTTCGGATGTTTTTTTCTAGGGAATAAGTAGCGGTAAATATGGCTACTATGCATGAAATTCCAATAGTTATACCTAATACAGAAAGAAAGCTACGTAGCTTATTTGCTTTAAGAAAACGTATTGATAAAGCGATAGACTCTTTGAATAATAAGGTAAATTTCATTTTTACCTTACAAGATTAATAACAATGGGTTAGTTCTAAAAATTGTTTCGATAAAAGACCCTATTTAGTCTATTCGTTTCATAAGAAATAACATAGTCACTTAGCCCAAATAGAAGGAGTTAAACCATTAGCTTAATACCAGAATATGTTGACATCTTGACTTCGCCTTTCAAAAAGGTTATTTTTGCACCAAATTTTTGCATTAAAATACCAAATAACTATACATGAAATTATCAGAATTCCATTTTGAATTAGATCAGAAAAAAATTGCTTCAACTTCACCTTACAATCGAGATGAATGTAAGTTGATGGTTGTAGATAAAGCTACAAAAACCATTGAGCACAAAATGTTTAAGGATATTTTGGATGAATTTGATGAGGGTGATGTAATGGTACTCAACAATGCAAAAGTTTTTCCTGCAAGGCTTTATGGTAACAAAGAAAAAACTGGAGCAAAAATTGAGGTATTTCTTCTTAGGGAGCTCAATGAAGACCTTAGACTATGGGATGTATTAGTTGATCCGGCACGAAAAATAAGAGTTGGTAACAAACTATTTTTCGGAGAAGATGAATTAGTTGCTGAAGTTATTGATAACACCACTTCTAGAGGTAGGACAATTCGATTTTTATTTGATGGTACAAATCAAGAATTTAAAAATGTAGTTGATAAATTAGGTCATACACCTATCCCAAAATACTTGGAGCGTGATGCTACACCAGAAGATGAGGAGATGTATCAAACTATTTTTGCAGAGGAAGAAGGTGCAATTGCTCCACCTGCTGCCGGGCTTCATTTCACGAAAGCTCTCATGATGAGATTGGAGATCAAGGGTGTTGAGTTTGCTAAAGTGAATTTAAATATTGGTCTAGGATCATTTAGACCCGTAGAAGTGGAGGATCTGACAAAACATAAAATGGACAGTGAGCATTTCAGAATTGACCAAGAGGCAGCAGATATTGTCAATAACGCAAAAGCTAATAAGAAAAGAGTCCTTGCTGTAGGCTCAAGTGTAATGAGAGCCATGGAAAGTTCAGTTTCTGCTTTTGGAATGCTGAACTCAGATGACAATTGGACAGATAAATTTATTTTTCCACCTTACGAACCAAGAATTGCGAATTGTTATCTAACTAATTTTCATCAACCTCAGTCAACTCTTATGATGCTAACCTCTGCATATTTAGATGATCACAAACTTGCTATGAAAGTGTATGAAACTGCCCTCAAAAAAGGATATAACTTCCTTTGTTATGGTGATGCACTTTTAATCAAATAAAAAAACAATAAATCTTGTAATACTAAGATGCAATTTTTAGCCATATTATTTTGGGGTATCATAGCATATGTTATTGGAAGTATTCCAAGTAGCGTCTGGATTGGTAAATCGTATTTTGGTAAAGATGTTAGAGATTATGGAAGTGGAAATGCAGGTGCTACAAACACATTTAGAGTTTTAGGAACTCAAGCCGGTATTGTCGTATTGTTGCTTGATATATTTAAAGGAGTAACTGCAGCAAGTTTGATTCTATACTTACCAAGTATCTCTCACGGAACGGATCAGTATGTAAATCTGCAGTTGTTGTTTGGTATTCTCGCAGTTGTTGGGCATATTTTTCCAGTTTTTGAGAATTTCAATGGTGGAAAGGGAATTGCAACATTATTTGGAATGTTAATAGGAATACATTACCTACTTGCGGTGGCTTGCGTGGCGTTATTTATTGTTGTACTGTTACTAACAAGGTACGTTTCTTTGAGTAGTATTTTAGCAACCATATCATTTCCTATCTTTACTATATACATTTTTCACAGAGATGAGCCTTTATTGATTGCGTTTGGTGTTGCGGCAGCATTAATGGTAGTAATTACCCATAAAAAGAATATAATCAGACTTATGAATGGTGAGGAGAGTAAAGCAAAATTATTTCGAAGTAAATCATGATTTGGAATTCTGACACCCAAGAGTTAGAGGATATTTCTTTGTTGACAGACGTCGATAAAGGCTTTGCCATCATTCTATATAATGATGACGTGAATACCTTTGATCATGTTATTCATTGTCTAATTAAATATTGCAAACACAGTGATGAACAGGCTGAGCAATGTGCAATGATTGTTCATTATAAGGGGAAATGTCAGGTTAAAAATGGTACAGAAATTGAACTAACTCCAATCTGTAAAGCTTTGCAAAATCAAGGCCTCAGTGCAGCAATCGAGGAACTTTAATATTGTTCTTTATCGTTAGGAAAATCAACTACTTTGACATCTTTAATGTAATGACTTACTGCATTCTTCATTTCGGAATAGAGGTTAAGATACCTTCTTAAGAAACGAGGAGAAAATTCTTTTGTTATCCCAAGTAAATCATGAATAACCAAAACTTGCCCATCTACTCCACTACCTGCACCGATACCAATCACCGGAATGGTAATACTTTTAGCTACTTGTGTAGCTAATTTAGCAGGAATTTTTTCTAAAACAATTGCAAAACATCCGGCTTCCTCCAATAGCTTTGCATCAGCTATTAGTTTCTCAGCTTCTTCTTTTTGTTTCGCTCGAACGGTGTATGTTCCGAACTTATAAATACTTTGAGGAATTAGTCCTAGGTGGCCCATCACAGGGATTCCAGCAGATAATATTCTTTTGGCAGATTCAATAACTTCTGCACCACCTTCAAGTTTCACAGCGTGTGCACCACTTTCTTTCATGATACGAATAGCGCTTCTGAGTGCCTCAGAGCTATTTCCTTGATAACTTCCAAAAGGTAAGTCTACAACAACCAATGCTCGGTCAACAGCTCTAATAACAGACTGAGCATGATAAATCATGTGATCTAAAGTGATAGGAAGAGTGCTATCATGACCAGCCATAACATTACTTGCAGAATCTCCAACAAGAATGACATCAATACCTGCGTCATCAAGTATTTTAGCAAATGAGTAGTCATATGCAGTAAGCATAGATATTTTTTCTCCGCGAGTTTTCATCTCTTGAAGTTGGTGAGTGGTCACCTTTTTGATGTCTTTTTTTGCAGTACTCATTGTAATTTAGTTTTTTGGTTCAATTAGAGATTTTAATCGATCAATTTCCCGAAGAAGAATCTTATTATCTTCTTTAAGTTGTGTGTTTTTATTTCTGTAGGCAACTTCATCGCTTTTTAATGAATTATTTTCTTTTTTTAATTCAGCAAGAATAGATGTTAGGTTTAACACTAAATCACCATTAGAGCCTTTTTCAACATCTTCCTTAATAGACTCTAAATATGCTAGTCTACTTTGATTTTTATTTAGTGCCTCAGTGGTTGAATCAAGTTTGAAAGTTAATGCTTTATTTTCAGATTCTAGAAATGAAGCTCTGGATACAAGTGTAGTGTCATAATTTAGCATGCCTCGATATTTATCTACTTCCCTTTGAAGCGATAAAATTGTGGTTTGTTGCTTATCAATTTTTTCTTTGAAGATTAGAATCACTTCTTGAAACTCAACATTAGGTTCGTCTTTATTTTCTTGATTGTCAGTTGAAATCCCAACAACATTTTCTTTTTTAATATTTAATTTTAAAAGAAAATCATTAATTAATATCTCGCTTTCAGCTCCAGCAAATAAACCAATTCTTCCTTCCTGAAGTTGAACGTCATAAATGGAATGAATGTAATTCCCGTTGATAAAAAAATCACTGTAACCCATATTAGTTCGTATAGTGAGCGTATTTGTGCCTGATTTTTCAATCGATGTATTTTTTATCCAACCAAGGGATTTAGGTTCGCCACTAAGTAATTTAGACTGTTGATTGAAAAGTTTAGTAACTCTGAATTTTCTTTCATTATTTATTTCAAAAAATAGAGCTCTGTTTGGATTAGACTGACTGTGAAAGATGATACCACCAGATGATAGATTAGAACTTTTTGAGAATTTTACAGAGGTTTTAAGCTCAAAACTATTGATGTTATTATTTTGTTGAAGATATGCAATAGATCGTCCGGTGGTCTCGATACGGTTGATTCGATAGTTGCCATTTTCAATGATGGATAATTCTAAACTATTAAATTTTTGAGGAAACTTTTTGGAGGAATTATCGTTGAAGTTTTCAAGGCAAAGTGTATCCTTGAAGCTGGTAAATACATTTTGACCCTTTGTAAAAATAAATGTACCAATTGTAAAAACAAATATTAGGAATCTCATTTTATTTGTGGAAGCTTTGCAAAGCTAAACTAAAATTATGCAAAAAACGATTAGGAATATTGTATTAATCTTTGTTATAACCACTTTTTTTTGGGGGTGTGATAATGAAGTAGATATTGCGGCAGATTGGAAAGAGATAGCCGTGATATATGGTGCAATTAATCCAAATCAAGCCAAAAATTATATACGAATTCAACGTGCTTATCTTGATGAGGACCAAGCTGCAGTGGCTTTTTCTAATAGTTTAGATTCTGTTTATTTTGATTCTTTGGATGTTTCATTAGAAGAGCTTGTCAATGGTTCCTACAGTCAAACTTTTTTCTTAAAAAAGATAAATGGCAACGACATGGGAATGGAAAAGGATTCAGGACTTTTTTACAGTGAGGATAATTTTCTCTATGAGCTATCTGATCCCGTAAAACCCTCTATGTTTGCTACTGACTATCAGTATAGATTAGTGGTCCGCAACCCAAAAACAGGTTATGAGTGCAGAGCAATGATATCAAGTGTAGGTCAAGCTGAAATTAAGGGTCCGGTTAGTAACAGTGGAGGTACAATTTATTTCTCAAATGAATCAATTCCAGTAACATTTCAAGAAGGCAAGCACGCAAGAGCATACAAAGTAGAAATGGATTTTAGGGTGACGGAATATCAAAAAGATGACCCATCCCAAGAGCAAATTGTTAATTACAAGTGGGTGTTGGTCAATTTAGGAAAGACGCAAACCCTTAGGGGCTTTGAACTAGGGAGATATTTAGTTGCATCATCTGGTTTTTTTACCAATTTAGCATCACTCATGCCCCAGAATACAAATATTGAGAGAAAATTGGTTGATTTTGACCTTACATTTTATGGAATTTCGGATGATTTTAATACATATTTGAGTGTAAATAAACCTTCTATTGGTATCGTTCAGAAAAAACCAGAGTATACTAATATAGTAAATGGTATTGGCCTTTTTGCTTCAAGAAATATCGCATCTTTTAAAAACCTTAGCTTCCACCCATCTACATTAGGTTTAATCCAAACTAATGAAAAAACTAAAGACCTAGGTTTTGTACAATAGAAGTGTCTTTTTGTCATAAGTTATTGAATTAAAAACTGCCATAATTATCTTTTTTTGACATGGCATTGTAGTTGTTAAGATGATATAAATTAAACAAATCAAATTAAAATGAGCAAAGTAATTGGTATTGATTTAGGAACTACAAATTCATGCGTATCTGTAATGGAGGGTAATGAGCCAGTAGTTATCCCAAATAGTGAAGGAAGAAGAACAACTCCATCTATTGTTGCATTTATGGACAATGGTAATGGTGAGCGTAAAGTAGGTGATCCGGCAAAAAGGCAGGCGATTACCAACCCGCAGAACACCATCAGTTCAATAAAACGATTTATGGGATCCACCTTTACTGAAGTAGAGAAAGAAGCTGGTCAAATGGCATACAAGGTTGTCAAAGGAGACAACAACACTCCTCGTGTGGTTATCGGTGATCGTAAATATACACCACAAGAAATTTCTGCGATTATTCTTCAGAAAATGAAGAAAACAGCTGAAGATTATTTAGGTACATCAGTTGATAGAGCAGTGATTACAGTTCCTGCTTATTTTAACGATAGCCAAAGACAAGCTACTAAAGAAGCTGGAGAAATCGCTGGCTTGAAAGTGGAACGTGTTGTAAATGAACCAACTGCTGCTGCACTAGCTTATGGCTTAGATAAAAAAGATGTAGACCAAAAAATTGCGGTTTATGACTTAGGAGGTGGAACTTTTGATATTTCTATCCTTGAATTAGGTGATGGAGTATTTGAAGTAAAATCAACCAATGGGGATACCCATTTGGGTGGAGATGATTTTGACCGAGTAATTATCGATTGGTTAGCAGAAGAATTTATGGCCGATGAGAATATGGACCTTAGAAAAGATCCAATGGCTCTTCAAAGATTAAAAGAAGCTGCTGAAAAAGCTAAGATTGAATTGTCTAGCTCTACGCAAACAGAGATTAACTTACCTTATGTTACTGCTACAGATAGTGGTCCAAAACACCTAGTAAGATCATTCAGTAGAGCAAAATTTGAGCAACTTGCAGATGAGCTAATTCGAAGAAGTATGGAGCCCTGCAAGCAAGCATTAAAAGATGCAGGCTATTCTCCATCAGATATCGATGAAGTGATTCTAGTAGGAGGAAGTACACGTATTCCAAGAATCCAAGAAGAAGTTCAAAAGTTCTTTGGTAAAACACCATCAAAAGGAGTGAACCCTGATGAGGTTGTTGCCATTGGTGCTGCAATTCAAGGAGGAGTATTGACAGGAGAAGTGAAAGACGTACTTCTTTTAGATGTAACCCCACTATCTTTGGGTATTGAAACGATGGGAGGAGTATTCACCACACTAATAGAGTCCAATACAACGATTCCATCTAAAAAGTCACAAGTTTTCTCGACTGCTGCAGACAATCAGCCAAGTGTTGAAATTCACGTTCTTCAGGGTGAGAGAAGTATGGCTAAAGACAATCGCACGATTGGAAAATTCCATCTAGATGGAATGCCACCTGCACCAAGAGGAGTACCTCAAATTGAAGTGACTTTCGATATTGATGCTAATGGTATTTTGAGTGTAAGTGCAAAAGACAAAGGAACAGGTAAAGAGCAAAATATTAGAATAGAGGCGAGTTCAGGATTAAGTGAAGAGGAAATCGAAAAGATGAGAAAAGAAGCAGAGGCAAATGCCGATGCGGATAAAGTTGAAAAAGAAAAAATAGATAAATTAAATTCAGCGGATAACTTAGTTTTCTCCACAGAAAAGCAGTTGTCAGAGTACGGAGACAAGATTCCAGAGGATAAAAAATCTGCGATTGAATCAGCTAAGGATGAACTTAAAAAAGCTCATACTGCAGGAGATTTAGAAGCAATTGATGCCCATATGGAAACCTTAAACAAGGCATGGGAAGCAGCATCCCAAGATATCTATGCAGCCCAACAAGAAGCTGCAGCTGATGGAGGAACTGATACTTCAAGTGCAGATTCTGCAGCGGATTCATCTTCGGCTGGAGAAGACGCTAAAGATGTAGAAGATGTTGATTTTGAAGAGGTTAAATAAACCTTGTAGAAGAATAACATACTTTCAACTAAAGAGTCGTTCAATTTTGAACGACTCTTTTTTTATTCATAAGAGATATTGATTTTAGTATATCTTAAGTTGATAAGTTATCTCGATTCATAATTATTAATTTTGTGTGATAAATTTTCCCATGAAGAGGACTTATCCTATTTTTACACCCTAAATAATTATTCTTTTGAAACTATCCATATTAAAAGAGACAGATGAAGGAGAGACTCGCGTGGCAGTAGTGCCAAAGTCTGTCCAGAAATTGATGAAATTAGGCTTTGAAGTAAGCGTTGAAACTAATGCTGGAGAATCTTCTGCCTTCAAGGACGAAGAGTACAAAAAGTTTGGAGCTACAATTGCTAAAACATCGAAGGATGCGATTGTGAACTCTGATGTTATTGTGAAAATTAATCCACCATCGAAGGATGATTTAAAACATTTAAAAAAGGGACAAATATGGTTGTCACAGTTATTTCATCGATTGAATGAAGATATGATAGCCGAACTTAAAGAAAAAGGTGTATCTGCTCTTAGTTTGGATGCTATGCCTCGAATAAGTCGTGCACAAAGCATGGATGTATTGAGTTCTCAAAGCAACTTATCAGGATACAAAGCAGTAATCTGTGGTGCAGATAATGCAGGTAAAATATTTCCGATGCTCATGACAGCAGCAGGTACGATCACTCCAAGTAAAGTATTGATTTTTGGAGTGGGAGTGGCTGGACTCCAGGCAATAGCTACAGCTAAAAGGCTTGGAGCAATTGTAGAAGCAACTGATGTGAGATTAGAATGTAAAGAACAAACAGAATCTCTAGGAGCGAAATTTTTGACGGTAGAGGATGATGGAGTAAAAGTAGAAGGAGGCTATGCTCAAGAAGTGTCAGAGGAATATCTAGCCAAGCAAAAAGAAGTTGTGAATAAATCATTATCGCAAGCAGATATTGTTATTACGACTGCTCTTGTACAAGGAGCAAAAGCTCCAATTTTAATTAGTAAGGAACAAATTGAAATGATGAAAAATGGCTCTGTTATAGTTGATATGGCAGTAGCTAAAGGAGGAAATACCGCACTAAGCAAGCCAGACGAAACTGTTTATCACCAAGGCGTAAAAATTGTAGGTGTGAGTAATTTCCCTGCCCAATTACCCACCAATGCAAGTGAACTATTTAGTAGGAATATTGATACATTCCTAGCTCATCTAGTCGAAGAGGGTAAATTTAAGTGGGATATGGAGGATGAGATCACCCAAGAAACACTTGTAGTGAACAATATTTAATTAAAAAAAACTTATATAATGAATGAAATAATAGAGTTTTTCACCCAAAATAAAGACATGATTTTTATTGTGGTCTTAATGGTTTTTGTGGGTGTAGAGGTTATCGGAAAAGTGCCCGCAGTTTTACACACACCACTCATGTCGGGTGCGAATGCAATTCACGGAGTCGTGGTAGTTGGAGCAATTATCGTTATGCTCAATTCAGAACCAACAAATTATCTGGCGATGGGACTCGGTTTTATTGCCGTTTTCCTGGGGACATTGAATGTCGTTGGAGGATTTGTTGTGACGGATAGAATGTTAGAAATGTTTAAAAAGAAGAAATAATGAATTTAGACATTATACATATCATCTATTTGTTTGCATCAGTCACCTTCATTTTGGGATTAAAGATGTTGAGTAATCCCAAAACTGCGAGGAATGGCAATATTTTAGCTGCTGCGGGAATGATTGTTGCCATACTAGGCACAATATTTCTTCATGAGGGCGAAGTCAATTCATTAATTTACGGTTTAATTTTTGGAGCAATTGGATTAGGTACCTTGGTAGGCTGGTTAACAGCCAAGCGAGTTCAAATGACCAAAATGCCCGAACTGGTATCATTATTCAATGGTATGGGAGGTGCTTGTGCTGCACTTATTGGACTAGTAGAATTTCACCATAATCTAGATAATCCAACCAATATTGCTATTATTCTAGCGGGTATGGTTATTGGGTCAGTTTCTTTTAGTGGAAGTATAATCGCTTGGGCTAAATTGAATGGAAGTCTGAAAAATGCAATTCGATTACCAAAATACAATATCCTTAACACACTTATCTTAATAGGTTTATTTGCTTATTCAGCATTTATTGTTTGGTCTGGTACTCATAATGAGGCTCACTTGTACGGGCTTTTTACCGCTGCAATACTTTACGGGATTCTTTTTGTTATTCCGATTGGTGGAGCGGATATGCCAGTTGTTATTTCGTTATTAAATTCATTTACTGGTTTGGCAGCCGCATTTGGTGGATTCCTATATGGAAATCAAGTAATGCTTACGGGTGGTATTCTTGTGGGCAGTGCAGGAACATTGCTCACGCTTGTTATGTGTGAGGCTATGAACAGACCATTATTCAATGTAATATTCGGTGCTTTTGGTGAGGGTGAAACTCAGCAATCATCCGGTAACGGTTCTCAAGGTACAATTAAAGAAGTTGGTCCTAGTGATCTTGCAGTTCAAATGAACTACAGCAATAAAATATTGATTGTTCCAGGATATGGATTGGCTGTTGCTCAAGCACAACATGTTATCAAAGAATTGGAGCAGTTGCTTGAAGATCGAGGTGTTGAGGTAGCTTATGCAATTCACCCTGTGGCAGGAAGAATGCCAGGACATATGAATGTATTGCTTGCTGAGAGTAATGTTGATTATGACAAACTCAAGGAGATGGAGGATGTAAATCCTGAGTTTTCTCAAACAGATTTAGTACTCGTAGTTGGTGCCAATGACGTGGTTAATCCAGCAGCAAAGACGGATCCAACAAGTCCTATTTTTGGAATGCCAATTCTTGAAGTTGAAAATGCCAAACATGTTGTGGTAAACAAGCGAAGTATGAATGCTGGTTATGCAGGCATACAAAATGAGTTATTCTTCAGAGATAAGACAAGCATGCTTTTTGGGGATGCTAAGAAAGTACTCACTGAATTAGTCAATGAATTGAAGGCATTGGATTAGAAGTTTATGTGTTTCAGCCTTGAATAATCTTTTCTATACCATAAATGTTAAAGGAGAAAATTTAACACTTGAAGATCAAGAGGCTGTTCATTGCTCCCTAGTATTAAGGAAAAAAGTTGGTGAAATCATTCGAACTATTGATGGTCAAGGAAACTTATATAAATGCGGTATTGACAAGATGAATAAAAGGAGTGTGGAGTGTACCATACTCGATTCAGAATTTCATGAAAAATCTGAGAATATCACGATTGCAATTGCTCCAACTAAAAATAGGGATAGACTAGAGTGGATGATTGAGAAATTAGTTGAAATTGGCTCAGATAAAATAATATTGATGAATACATCCAATACTGAGCGTGCAAGAACCAATATGGATAGACTAGAAAAGAAAATTGTTTCTGCTGTCAAGCAGAGTTTACGTTTTTATGTTCCAAAGGTCCTGGAGATGGATTTTCAGGATGTAATTAAATTAGATTTTCAATCCAAATTCATAGCCCATTGTTATGATGATTTCTCGAAAGATCGTGGTATTTCCGATACTATTTCAAATCAATTAATTTTAATTGGCCCCGAGGGGGATTTTTCTAAAAATGAAGTTCAGGCAGCCTTTGATTTTGGTTTTAAGGGTTTAGATTTGGGAAATTACCGGTTACGAACGGAGACCGCTGCTATAGTTGCACTTTCACGGTTTCAATAAATATGATATGCAATTGTTTAAGATTCATATGAACAAATTAATAATTGCGGTTATATTATTTATTACTCTAGGATTTAGTTCGCAGTTTACCATTAAAATAGCAAAGCTTAAATATGATGGAGGAGGAGATTGGTATGCTAATCGAACAGCTCTTTCAAATTTGGCTTTGTTCTGTAATTCTGAACTGAACACTTCCATCAATCCAGCAGATGAAATCGTAGAGGTAGGGAGCAAAGACATTTTTAATTATCCCTATGTATACATGACGGGGCATGGAAATGTCATTTTTAGCCCATCTGATGCAGAAAATCTTAGAAACTACCTGGTGGCAGGTGGTTTCTTACACATCGATGATAATTATGGATTGGATAAATTCGTAAGAATAGAGATGAAAAAGGTATTTCCTGAACTTGATTTTATTGAATTACCTTTTGATCATCTAATCTATAATCAGAAGTATCAATTTTTAAAAGGTCTACCGAAAGTTCACGAGCATGATGGAAAACCACCTCAAGGGTTTGGATTAATATACAAAGGTAGATTAGTATGCTTTTATGACTACGAATGTGATTTAGGAAATGGGTGGGAAGACGAAGGAATCTACGATGATAGTCCTGAAAAAAGACTGCAAGCACTTCAAATGGGGGCAAATATTATTCAGTATGTCTTCAATAATTAACCCATATTGGAAGCTTCCTTTTTCATCTTAAGAGCCAGATTATTGCCTAAAAAATTATCAATAATAGTGTGAGAAAGGTAGATGAAAGGTGTCATGACAATAGCAATAATAAATTTGAAGATATAATTACTTATTCCTACGGCAAGAAAAAGACTCCAACTCCAATCAGCACCTATTTTAAAGGCGATAAATAAAACTACAAAACTATCGATGAGTTGACTAATTAAAGTACTTCCTGTAGCTCGTAACCAAATTTTATTTTCTCCTGTAATCGATTTAAGTTTTTGAAAAACACGTACATCCACAATTTGCCCGATTAAAAAAGCAGTGAGTGAACCAGCAATTATCCATAAGCCCTGACCGAATATTTTTTCAAATGCTTTTTGAAAATTTGGAATTCCTGAAGATGCAACACTTTCAATCCACCATGAAGTTGGAGATAAATTAATAGCAAAATAAACTCCTATAAATGCATAGCTAATAAGTGCTACAGTCAAATAAGATAAAAATCGAACACCTCTAATCCCGAAGTATTCATTAATAATATCTGTTAACACAAACACAATAGGCCACAACATTACCCCTGCAGTTAAGTCAAAGGATACTTTTTCTCCAAAAATTTTATAATAGAAGGTGTTTAATCCTAGCGTATTCTCTAAAGAAAATATTTTAATTCCAATGAACTCTGCTATTAAGGCATTGGCTATGAAAAAACCACCCAAAATCAAAAAAAGCCTATTTTCTTTTCTTTCTAAAATGTTCATTTATGTAGTAATATAAATCTATGTGTGGAAATATAGGCACAATCCTTGTTTATAACAATACTATAATTGTGTTTTGATATGATAAAATACATTTTATTTCTAACAGTTTTTATGAATAGTCTTCTCGGATTAGCTCAGGACGCGATTTCTTGGTACAATTCGGGAATTGATAAATTTGAGGAAGGAAATGTTTTAGGAGCAATAAAAGATTTTAATGCTGCTATCAAATTAAATCCTAAAATGGCAGAAGCATATTGGGGAAGGGGAAGTGTTTATGCAGAAATGGAAGAGTTTGAGCCAGCATTGAAGGACTTAAATACCTGTATTAAAATTGATCCTGGAGTGGGTGATGCATTCTATAATCGTGCTTTTGTTTTTATGGCTTTAGACCAGCCACAAAAGGCATTAAACGATTTAAATATGTATATCTTGTTAAATCCTGATGATATTAATGGTTATTTATCTCGACTGGATATATTAGTTAAGTTCGGAATGAGAAGTGAGGCATACTCAGATATGGAAAAAGCATCCAGATTAAAAGCAAGCAGTTCCTCTGAATTTCTCCAACGATCAAGAATAAGGTATTTAATGAAAGATACATTGGGTTGTATTAACGATTTGGATGATTGTATATCACAATCACCATCTTTCATGGAAGCGTATTACTTAAGAGGAAAGTATCATTATGAATTTGGAAATGATAACCTAGCAATTCAAGATTTAAATGTATACCTATTAGCAAAAGATGATGATCCAGAGGCATACGTCATAAGAGGGGAGTGTTATGCTCATCAAAATGAGTTTTCAATTGCTGCAAGTGATTATTCAAAAGCTATTAATATTGACGGCACCAATCCGACTTACTATTTTGACAGAGGTTTTTTCTATCTTCAACTTCAAGAGTATCAAAAAGCACAAGGTGATTTTATTAAAGCTATTGCCTATGATCATAAAGATATTCGTTTAGCGTATTTTAATTTAGGAATTTCATCCTACCATTTGGGACAAAAGGATAAAGCTTGCGAGCAATGGAGAAAATCAGAGAATGTGGGGATGGATTACATCAATAAGTATTGCAATTAGAGAGCATTTTATTTTTTAAGATTGAAAATACCAAACTTTCCGAACCCCCATTTTGAAAGTCGGTATTGAACCGAAACGAGCAAAACCCCTAATCCGTATATGGAACTTCGTTTTAGGTTAATCGAGCTAGCATCATCAAAATATTTTGTGGGGCACGTCACTTCACCAATTTCATAACCTGCATAAAATATTTGAGCAGTCATTTGATTGTCGAAAACAAAATCATTACTGTTTTTCATAATGTCAATTTTGTTAAAAATGGATGTATCAAAAGCTCGATAGCCTGTATGATACTCACTCAGTTTTTGATCGATTAATATATTTTGTATTAGTGTTAGTATTCGATTAGCAACGTATTTGTACCATGGCATCCCTCCTTTAAGAGCACCTTTCCCCAATATTCGAGATGCATATACCACTGGGAAAACACCATTAGCAATAATACTACACATGCTTTTAACGAGAAGGGGAGTGTATTGATAATCTGGGTGAACCATAATTGCAATATCAGCACCAATCTCAATGGCTTTATTGTAACAGCTTTTCTGATTACCTCCATAACCTTTATTTGAATCATGAATTATTACATGATTTATTCCAATTCGTTTTGCTAATGCTGCAGTATTATCTTTACTCGCATCATCCACGAGAATAGTTTCATCTACGATATCAAAAGGTAATTCATTGAAGGTTCTCTCTAATGTTTTTGCAGCGTTATAAGCTGGAAAAACAACTACTACTTTTTTGCCATCAATCATAGATTTATACGAACATTAAATAAAAAACTAAAGCACCTGAAAGATATCCAATTACAGCCAACCAACTTATTTTTTTTAGGTACCAAACAAAATCAATTTTTTCTAGTCCCATAGCCGCAACACCAGCAGCAGATCCAATAATTAAGGAACTGCCTCCAGTTCCAGCACAGAATGCAAGAAATTGCCAAAAACGACCATTTGCAGCAAAATCTCCAGTTGCTGCAATATCGTACATTCCTTGAGCCGCCGCTACCAATGGAACGTTATCTACGATACTAGATAAAAGACCAATAATAATATTTATAGAGAAGATGTTCCCATCAAAGAAAGTGTCTAATCCCTCAGCAGCAGTTCGTAAGTGACCAAATTCTTGAAGAGCACCTACAGCCAACAAAATACCTAAGAAAAAAAGTACGCTCGCAGTATCAATTTTTTGTAGTACCCCAATCACAGATAACGGATGTTTTTGTGTCTTACTTTTTCCTTTGTGCATAATTTCTGTGATCGTCCATAAAATACCAAGACTTAACATCATTCCCATAAAAGGGGGGAGGTGAGTGTATGTTTTGAATATAGGAACAAATATCAAACCAGCTAATCCCAAAAAGAAGACGAAGGTTCTTTCACCTACTGATGTTGGGTTAGTGTAATGATCTAGGTTTTCTTGTTTCATAGGTCGAGATATTTCTCCTTTTAGAGTCAGGCTGAGAATTGTCAATGGAACAATCATTGTCACTAAACTTGGTATAAATAAATCGGTTATTATTTTCGGTACATTAGGAAGTTGTCCTTTAATCCATAACATGGTTGTTGTGACGTCACCGATAGGAGACCAAGCTCCTCCAGCATTAGCGGATATAACTACCATACCTACAAATATCCAGCGTGTTTTAACGTCTTGGATAAGTTTTCTGAGAAGGGATACCATTACAATGGTAGTTGTAAGATTGTCAAGTGCAGCGGAGAAAAAGAAAGTTAATACGCATATTATCCAAAGTAACTTGCTTGAGTTTTTGGTTTTTATTCGGTCAGTAATTACTGCAAACCCTTCATGAGCATCAATTAATTCTACAATAGTCATAGCACCTAACAAAAAGAACAATATGTTGGCTATGTCAAACATATGATGGTATAGCCCACCGCTACCATCTAGACCGTGTTCAATAATATGAATAATATCGTGTCCTCCATCAAGTGAAAAAACATAGATGGTCCAACATAGCATTCCAGTAACTAGTGCACTAGCGGCTTTATCTATTTTTAAAGGATGTTCAAGAGCAATACAAACGTAGCCGAGAATGAAAATAATTATAATGAGTGTAGCCATGTGTTATTTAATCTGAGGGCAAAAAAACGTTTTTTTCTTCACTAAAATAGGGGAAATCATTCACAATTTTAAAGTTATCGGTGGTTCTAAGAATCGTTATGTGTTGTATGCCATTAGATATTAAAATTGTAGGAGAGTCTAAATGTTGAATATATGAAGTGACTTGTGAGAGTGTTTTTTGTGTTATTGTAACAGATGGAGCCTTGCATTCGACTAGTAATTTTGGTTGACCAAGTGAATCATAAAAAACTAAATCATATCTTTTTTTTGTTTTAGGAAGTGTTCTTTCAACACTAATTCTTCCAACAGGGAATCCATTTTTTATTAATTGTTGGATAACATGCTGTCTAACCCATTCCTCTGGTGTAAGTACAACATGCTTTTGACGAATAGGGTCAAAGATTAATTTTTGACCATTATTGTTAGATTTTAGTTGAAAGTTAAATTTTTCGAAGTTTAATTGCACTAGTTTTACTATAAACCGATGGCCAAAGGTAGCAGTTCATATACAGATTTCAATAATTTGATGCAGCAACTTGACAAAAATCAAATTGCACCAGTTTATTTGTTACACGGAGAGGAGTACTATTTTTTAGAACAATTACTTCAAAAAATCGAGGATGTAGTGGTAGATCCTGCAACTGTAAGTTTTAACAAACATGTGAAGTATGGTAAGGAAACACAGGCTTCACATATTGTAAATATTGCCAGGCGTTATCCTATGATGGCTGACAAGCAATTGGTCGTTTTGAAAGAAGCTCAGTATTGTAAGTCTCAGGATGCCATATTACCCTATATTGAAAATCCCTTAGATTCAACTGTTTTAGTATGGTATCACCCAGGTAAAAAACTTCCAATGAATAGAAAGTTGGGTATAGCCATGAAAAAATACGCAGTTATATACAACGCAGACTCTGTACCTGAGAGAGAAGTATCAGTTGTAGCCAAATCTTATATTGAGAGAAAAGGTTATGATATTGAGCCTAGACCACTTCATTTACTTGCAGAAAATAGTGGGTTTAAATTTTCAACGATTGTAAAAGAACTAGATAAAGTTTTTTCTAATGTAGAATCTGGAAATAAAATTAGAGAAGATCAGATTGAAAAGTTTGTTGGCATCAATAAAGAGTATAATATTTTCGCTTTACAAAAAGCCTTAGCTAAAAAACAAAAAAGTCAAGTAGTCGAAATCATTAGTTATTTTATGGCAAATATTCATAATAATCCCATAGTGATGCTAAATGCTTCTTTATTTAATTACTTTAAAAAAGTAGCTATGGTTCAAAGTATGGATAAGAAAACAGATAAAGAAGTGATGTCTAGTGTTGGAATACCTTTTTTTGCTATTGGAGAATACAGGGAGGCTGCTAGAAATTATTCTGGCAAGAAAATAGTACATGTTATGGAATGTATAAATGATTGTGATCTTAAGTTCAAAGGGATAAACCAAACATCAAAAGATCCCAAACTTCTTTTTGAAGAGACTATCCTTAAAATACTTGGCATATAATCGTAAAAGTATTATCTTTGGAAGACTTTGTGTAAACTATAATATCAATTAAAATAATCAAATGAAAAAAGCACTACTCTTAGGATTTATGTCCGCCTCGTTTTTATCTTTTTCTCAATCAAAAGTTAAAGTATTTAATGTACCCAATGCACAACAAGTGTCTGTTGATGCCTCTTACATAAAAGCAATTGACAATGAGCACACACCTAGTGAGATTGTTACCAGAAAAGCCATGGTTGTCAAAAGAAAAAAAGCAGTTAATTACGATTACATTGACCTTGGAAGCACGTATTACGATTTGCAAACAAATTCAAGTCCAGGAAGAAGGATTTTACTTCACTCAGATGGAACAGTATCAGCTGTATGGACAACTAGCCCAGATGCAGGAACAGGTTACCCCAATAGAGGTTCAGGATACAACCATTATGATGGATCAGCCTGGTTGACGGGAAGAGATAACAAAATTGAGTCAAATGGAAGAACAGGTTGGCCATCAATTATGTTATTAGATGATGGGTCAGAAATGACCATCGCTCATGAGTCTAACACAGGAGGTTTTGTTACTTCAAAAAACAGTGCTAAAGGAAGTACTTCTTTTACGAGTTCAAACGCAGTTCTTGATGATCTCTCAGAACCAAACACCAATCGTGTTCCAATCTGGAACAGAAGTGGTGCTTCAAATGGCAAAATTCATATTATATCAAATTACTGGGCAAGTGAAACAAACGGGGTGCCTGTTGTTACACGAAACGGTGTTGTAAGTCCAACAACGTATAGCAGATGGGATGTAAGTTCTGGTACTGCAGATATTACCCATTCAATACTCCCAGGTTATGATAGTACCTTATTTGCAGGTGGAGGTGGAGACAGCTATGCAATTGATGTTAGAGATTCTATAGTAGCTATTCTTTTAGGCGGTTTGGGTGATCCATTATCACTATGGAAGTCTACAGATAACGGCGAGACGTGGACTTATACCGATATAGATAATTTACCATACAAAGGTGAAAGAGCTCCAGCTCAATTATTGCTCTCTGGAGATACTGTTCTTACTAATGACGGTTCTGTTGATGTGATGATTGATCCAACCGGAAAAGTACACGCTTTTTGGGGATTAGGAAGAGTTTTGGGTGCTGAGCCTGATGGTGAGGATACTACTGGTTTCCGTTTTTTCCCTGGTCAATCTCAGATAAGACATTGGAAAGAAGGAGATGCCTCAACTCGAATTGCTGGTTCAGGTTTTGATTTGGATCAAAATGGACAATATAATGTAACCAATGAGACATTTAGCGGTCTGGACGCCAATGGCAATGTTCCTAGCAATTTACTTTCTGCTACAAGAACCGGTTCAACATCTATAGTTACCATGCCATCTGCAAGTGCAGATGAAAATGGGAATCTATTTGTTGTTTATTCTGCTCCAGTTGAAAATCAATTGCATTTCTTGAATTCTAATTTTAGAGATATTATGGTTTCTTATTCTACTGATGGAGGTGAAACATGGATGGGGCCTCAAAATTTAACACAAGATGGTACACAGGAATGTAACTTCCCATGTGCTGCAAAAATTGCTAATGATTACTTACATGTTATGTGGCAACAAGATGCTACGCCAGGTACATTTTTGCAGAATCACTCGGCTAGTGCAGGTTCTCACCCTAATGAATTAAATACAATGAAGTATGCTGCAATACCTGTTGCAGATATAATCAATAATGTTATTGGAAATGATGTTCGTACTGCAGGGGTTAATGATGTTAAATCAGCAGAAGTATTTGTAGTAAGTCAAAATCAACCGAATCCTTTTAACGGAACTTCTGAAGTATTGGTTTATTTAAGAACAGGTTCTCAAGTTTCACTTACCATTACAGATATCTTAGGTAATGTATTGAATCATGGTGACTTAGGTGTTATGAGTGCAGGAAACCACAAACTTACCATTGATGGTAACGGATTATCAAGTGGTATGTACTTTTACACGATAGCTACTCAAGATCATCAAATAACTAAAAGAATGCAGGTAAAATAAGTTTATTACTGAAAATATTTAAAATCCATCATAGCAGTATGATGGATTTTTTTTGGAATAATCTTTTAACTTGTATAGATATTATTTTTACATTTGCAGCCCTTTAAATGGATTCAAATGCGGGCGTGGTGAAATTGGTAGACACGCTAGACTTAGGATCTAGTGCCTCACGGTGTGAAGGTTCGAGTCCTTTCGCCCGCACA
>CAJWLP010000004.1 GCA_913043145.1 uncultured Bacteroidota bacterium | reverse complement strand
AAAAATTCTTCAGCTATTTTTAGCTGCTCATCCATTTTAGGTCCTTCCATTTTTCGAGCTAGATTTACCATCATACTCATTCGTATATTTTTAGCAAATTCTTCCTGATTAACATAGATGAATCGCCAATAAAGTGCGTTCCATGTTTTACACCATTCTCCCTTTTTATAATCACTCATTTTTAAAATATAATTACTACCACTACAATAGGGTTTGGTTGTCATTAGTCCTCCATCGGCATATTGAGTCATACCATATACATTAGGTACCATTACCCAATCGTAGGCATCTACATACATCTCCATGAACCATTGATACACTTCGTCTGGATCAAATTCGCAAAGCATCATAAAGTTTCCCATTACCATTAATCGTTCAATGTGATGAGAATATCCTGTTTTTAGAAGTTTCTTGATGGTTTGATCAATAGGAACTATTCCTGTATCCCCTGTCCAAAAACTTTTTGGGATTTTTCGAGAATAACCAAAGTGGTTTGTAGTTCGTTGTTTTACTCCATCTAGTGTGTAGATTCCTCTTATGAATTCTCGCCAGCCCAAGATTTGACGTATAAAACCTTCTAAACTATTCAACGGGAAATGCTGAGCCGAATGAGCCTTGAGAACTTCATTAATAATTTGTTTTGGGCAAAGTAGACCTATATTTAACATAGGTGTGAGTACAGAATGCCATAACCAATGTTCTTCTTTAACAATGGCATCTTCATAGTCTCCAAATAAGACAAATCGTTCTTGAATAAATTGGTTTAGATGTTCTTCGGCTTTTTTATGGGTGATTGGATAATAAAATGAATCGATATCGCCATAATTCCTTTTAAAATTTTTCTCTACATAGTCTTTGGCTTCAGTAATATACTTATTCTCTGTTGGGTGTTTATATTTTGGAATTGGAGCTCCCTTTGGAACTTTTTTGCGATTATCAGCATCAAAGCTCCATTTTCCACCAACAGGTTTATTGTCATCCTCTAACAAGATTTTATGTCTTTTCCTAGATTCACTATAAAAGCTAGCCATTAGGTATTTTTTTTGAACTTTCAGTAAATCAGTAACCTCCTTTTGGGTATTTATAAAATTGGGGTTTTCATATTGAATGGATTCAATGTTATATTTTTTAATAAACCTATTGATTCTTCTTTCAAGCAAATAGTCATCAGGAATAAAGTAATGAATTTGATTTTTTTGATTCTTATCTAGAATTGATTCGAGACTCAATTTATCAGTCAATTGGACATACCTTACGGAGGTTTTATCCGATATATAGTCAGCATAGTATTTCATGCTAGCTCTGTGTAGAACTAATTTTTGTTTATGGAATTTATATTGGTTAAAGTATAAATCGTCTTCTATCAGATATATCTTTTCACACGCTTGAACTAATTTAGAGTTTTTATATAATTGATGTGGAAATACAAGTCCTATTTTTTTCATATGATAATAATTCCTTCGTTAATATCTCCTATTTCTAAATGTTTATTGTTTTGGTGCCTTAACCCCGATAGGAGTGACATGAGAGCATCAATTTGATGCCAATTAGTGGGAGTGCCATGCAGATTAACAGGTATTTTTTTTAATAATTCGAAAAGAAATGAATCAATGTCTTTTTTGTAATGATTACTCTTGATTAACGTAGATTGATAGAAGGCCGGATAGACCTCGTAAAAAGCGACATTTTTGAATGAATTTTTTAAACTCATCGCTCGAGCGGTTAAACCTCCGAGAAACATCGGTGACATAGCTCGTGTTTCTATATCTGCTTTGCGATAGTGAAAATTATTACCCCGACCATAGTATGCTTTTGGTAAACTCAAGGGGGCATCGATATATACTGTTTCGGGTTTAATTTCTTTTATGGTTGCTTTTATCCATGAGTCCGTATTTTGTTTTTTTACCACTTGATTGAATTCAATTTTTTCATCAACAATATGGGCAATTACAGTATTGCCACTCATCTGTGCTCCAAAATCTATACCTACTATTTTAGCCATTTCTTTCTGTAACTTTCTAAGGGGTCATATCGTTCTGCTTGACTTTGAGTATTGAATTTTCTAAAAGGCCTTGGGTCGTTTCCAACACCAGCAATGTACATCCAGTTGCCCCAATTGCTTGCAGGATCATAATCGATTAACTGACTTTCCATCCATGCAGCTCCCCATCGCCAGTTGATGTTTAAATCATGAATTAGATAACTAGCTACATTTTGTCTTCCTCGATTACTCATCCAACCCGTTATTTTAAGTTCTTTCATGTTTGCATCGACAAGGTCGTCTCCCGTTTCTCCATTAACCCAAGTCCAAAACAAATGCTTATTATTTCTATATGTGATGGCTTTGCCATTTATGCCGTTTTTTTTAAAAAAGAGTGAACCGTGTTTTCTAAGTTGAAATTGGAAAAAGTCCCTCCAAAGTAATTCAAAAATTAACCAGTATGTCGAGGAGTTGGATCCATATTGTTTTTCGTAATCCTTGATAAAATAGTAGATGGTACGTGCAGAAATATTTCCGTTAGCTAGCCATGGGCTAAATCTGCTGCTAAAGTCTGTACCTAACATTCCATTTCTAGTTTCTTTATACTTAGAAAGAAACTGTTTTTCGTAGAAATAATATTTTAAGCGGTTTATTGCAGCTTTTTCACCACCTTTAGCTTGATAAGGTTTGGATACTAATGGAATTTTTGTTAAGGTAATTGGCTCTTGAAATGAACCATACTTCTCTATTTTCTTACGGAATGTTGTGAAAACTTCTGGGGTTTTTTCTAATTGAAAGGGTAAACCTGAAGCATTGGTTAATGTAAAATTATCAAAAGATACGTGTTCTTCAAAATTATTGACAATGGTGTGCTCTAGTTTTATCTCTTCAGTACCATACAGTTTTTGAAAGGTTAAAATTTCATCATCAAGAATTTTTAAATCATCAATATCATTAATGTTTTTAATGACGGTTAATTTTATTCCTAACTTTAAAAGACTATTCTTTAATTCTTGAATTGACTCATTCTGGAAAGATTTTCTTTTTTCATCAATTAATGGAAAACCCAGCGTATGTGACTGGTCACGTTTTTCATCCAATATGAAGAAACAACGAATTGATTTACAGATTTGATGAATAGATATTATTTCGTGATCGGTTGTCCGTTGGTCATTCCTGAACCAATGAATCACTTTTCTATTTTTTATTTTTTCGGCAACGTTCACTACAATATTTTACGTGATCCCAGTTTCTTTCCCATTTTTTTCGCCAATAAAAGAGCAGTCCACATGTCGTACATATTTTTGACGGAAGACTCTTTTTTTTATGCATTTGAGTTATGCAGCTAGTTTTTTACCCATTAGATAGGCTGCTCATGCCTCCATCTACATTAATAATCTGACCACTAATCCATTGAGCTTTATCACTCAATAAGAAATGAGTCATGTGTGCAATGTCACTTGCCTCTCCAATCGATTTGAGTGGGTGTCTTTGTTCTGCTCCTTCACGTTGTTTTTCATTTCTTAAAAGCTTTTCTGCTAGAGGAGTATCTGTAAGACTTGGGGCAATACAATTTACTCTAATTTTAGGGGCTAATTCAGCTGCCAACGCTCTTGTTAAACCTTCTACAGCACCTTTTGCTCCAGCAATACTACTATGAAAGTGCATTCCTTTTTGGACTGCTACAGTGCTAAAAAGAGTAATGCTTGCATTCAGAGATTCTTTGAGGTTGGGTAAAAAGTTTTTGATTGTTTTTATCGCACCTAAATAATTAATATTTAAATCGTGTTGAAAATCAGCTATTTTTAATCCCCTAAATGGCTTTAAATTGATACTGCCGGGACAATATACCAAAGCATCAATGGGGCCTTCAACTTCTGGGAAATTTGGTTCATCGTCTTGGATATCTACTCCACCTTGACTTCTACTCATGACAATGGTTTCGTTATCATCAGCAAGTAATAATTCATTTAGTTTTTCGCCAATCCCAGTATTCCCCCCAATTATAATTATACGTTTGCTCATAGCTTTAATAACACGTTTTTAATGATTTGGTTTAGGTGAACATTGTTTTAGGTATTGTGTTTTAATTTTACTTTTGGTAAGGCAAGAAGTAAATATTGTTTGGTTTAAGAGGGATTTACGACTAAAGGACCATCAACCCTTATCGTCCTCGATAGATCAAGATTTGCCAATTATATTACTTTATATTTTAGATCCTGAATACGTTAATAATCCTCATTATTCAAGCCGGCATTGGCAGTTTGTCAAAGACAGTTTAAAAAATATGTCAAGACAGCTCAAATTATACGGCCACAAGTTGTCAGTTTTGGAGGGAGATACGGTCGAGGTATTCAAAAGCATTTACGCTAAGTTTTCTATTAAAAACATCTATTCTCATCAAGAAACGGGATTAGGATTTTCATATTCTATCGATAAAAAATTAAAAAATTGGGTTGATAGTGAGAAAATTTCATGGATCGAATTTCAGCAAAATGGAATTATTAGAGGGCTTAAAAACAGGAATGATTGGGTTAAAAAATGGTATGCATACATGCATAGCCCAGAAATAGCGGTCGATTTAAGTTTATCAAAAACAATCTTGTTCAAATCAAAACAATTTGCACCTACTTATTTTATGAATTTAGGCATAGATAATCAAATTCAGCCTGGTGGTGAGGATTTAGGAAGCGATACATTAAATGATTTTATCCTGAATAGGAGTAAACAGTATTCCTATTATATTTCAAAACCAAATGAAAGCAGAACTTCTTGCAGTCGATTATCTGCTCACATAGCCTGGGGCAATTTAAGTATAAGGCAGGTATATCAGGCTGCATACCACGCAAAAAAGAATGGCAATAAAAAAAATTTAAGTGCCTTTTTATCTAGACTTAGATGGCACTGTCATTTTATTCAAAAATTTGAACAAGAAGTAGAAATGGAGAATTTACCTCAGAACAAGGGGTATATTTCATTAAGAAGGGAATCTAACGATGACTATATAAAAAAATGGGAATCAGGGAATACGGGAGTTCCTCTTGTAGATGCTTGTATGCGATGCGTTACACAAACAGGTTATTTGAATTTTAGAATGCGGGCAATGTTAGTGTCTTTTTTAACCCATGCCTTACTACAAAACTGGGATGATGGCATTCAATTCCTTGCCAAACAGTTTACAGACTTTGAACCAGGTATTCATTATCCCCAGTTTCAGATGCAAGCTTCCGTTACAGGGATTAACACGATTAGGATTTATAATCCAATTAAGCAATCTAAAGAACATGATCCTGAGGGAGTATTTATCAAAAAATGGGTGCCCGAATTAAGAGATTTTCCAGATGAATACATTCATGAACCATGGAGGTTCAATAAAATGGAGCGAGATTTATTTGGTATAAAAACAACTTACCCGCCTCCATTAGTAGATGTCCCTGAAGCACTAAAAAATGCTCGAAAAGTTCTTTGGGCTGCCAAAGGTTCCAAAGTGGTTAAAAATGCTAGGGAAGCAGTTTTGAATACACACACAGTTCCAAATAGAAGTGAGCATTAGGTTGACTCAATTTAAGTCTTCTATTATTTGTAATGCCTCATAGATATAGGGATTTTTACTAACGTTATTGATCCAGTCAGTATTTCTTTTTTTACGAGATTCCTCAGCTTCAATTATTTCAATATCAGCATTTGGATTCGATACGTTAAAGTGTTCAATTTTTACCTTACCTATTTTCTCAAATTTTTCTCCTTCTTTTTTCTCCTTTAATTCTGTTGTAGCATGTGTCAAAAAGTTCAAGGGGTATGTCGTATTTTCTCGTTGTTTTTCCCACCGCTTAGCATTTTCTTCAATGAGTGTAAACGTGTTATTCTTATTAATTCTAGATTGGCTTTTTTTGATGATTTTGTCTGATATAGAATAACTATTTTTTTCGTACGTTGATGCTTTAATTTGATCCCATGGAAGTGGGTAATCATGTTCTTGTTCTCCGGTTTCCAGATACATATAATTATCTGGAACAATTACGTCAGAACGAACACCCTTGAGTTGGGTAGCGTCTCCATTTATTCTATAGAATTTTTGGATAGTTAATTTAATACTTCCTAAATCGGGAATATTTTTATTTCGAAGTGTTCTGTTAAGTGGTAGGAATCGCTGAACAGTCCCTTTTCCATGAGTTGAGCTTGATCCGATGACAACAGCCCGCTTGTAATCCTGCATGGCTGCAGCCATGATTTCGGAGGCGGAGGCACTAAACTCATTCACCATAATTACTAACGCTCCGTCCCACTCTGCACCTGCGTATCGATCTTCTAAAATTTGTGCAGGTCTTCCTTTTTCTTTTACTTGTACAATAGGTCCCTTATCTATAAACAAACCTCCCATTTTTACTACATCGTCAAGTGAGCCACCACCATTATTTCTTAGATCTAGAATGATTCCTTGCACTTTATCTTCTTTCAACTTCTCAATTTCTTTCTTTACATCTTTCCAGCTAAATCTACCTTTGGGATTTTGAAAATCAGCATAAAAACTGGGCAGATAAATATATCCGGCTTTGATTTGATCATCATCACTTAAGATGAGGGATTTTGCATAGGTTTCTTCTAAAACGACAATATCTCTTGTGATTGTTATGTCTTGCTCATTTCCGTCTGGTTTGCGAACAGTAAGGGTAACTTTTGATCCTTTGGGGCCGCGAATTATTTTAACAGCATCGCTTATTCTCCAATCAATGATTTCTACAGGTTCTTCCCCTTCTTGAGTAACTTTTAATATTAAGTCATTTGCCTGTAATTCCCCTTGCAATGAAGAAGGTCCTCCAGGTATGATGTTCGTGATTTTAATATATCCGTCTTTCTCCTGCAGTTGTGCTCCAATACCCTCTAATCGACCAGACATTTGAATGTCAAAATCTTCTTTTTGCTCTGGTGGAAAGTAATTTGTATGCGGATCATAAACGGTCGTTGTACTGTTTACATATACAGAGAGCCTGTCTTTTCTTTCAAGTCTTTTGATTCTTTTATACCAGTCTCTGTGTGTTTTTAGAACGCTTCTTCGTGCAATAGCTTGAAGGGTATCCATTGATTTTGGGATAAATGATGTATCCTTGTTTTCCAATGACTTTTCTTGAGCTTTTTGATCAGCATATAGACGGGTAAGCACACTATATTTTAGGTATTTTCTCCATCTATCTTTAAGTTCTTCTTCAGACTGGGTGTAAGGGATTTCTTTGCCAAAATCAACGTTTTCATCCTTATCAAAATTCATCGGCTGGTTGAGAATTTCTTCAAAGAATGTCTCAGTTAAGTCAGTTCTTAGTTCAATAATTTCCAATGATTTATCAAAAAAAGCATACGTGCCATTTATTATTTCATCATCTATTGTAGTCTTAAAATAGCTTAGTTTGTCAATATCAGATTGTAGCAATAACCGCTTATTTGCGTCAATGTTATCTATGTATAGTTCAAATGCTTTTTCAGAAAATTGGTCATCAATTTTTATAGGATCATAGTGAGCATTTTGAAGATTCATATTGATTGCCCTAAGTAGAATATCTTCTCCAAGATCCTGATGTTTTGTATAGAATCCAAAAGCTACAAAAACAAGGGGTCCAATTAGAAAAAATGCGTTTCTGAATTTCATGTTTGTTAGAATTAAACGAAATAATAATTAGCTTGTTTCAAATAAGCTACTAAAGTAATAATTAAATCTAAGGAGTTATGATGTTCTACTCAAATTTACTCCAATACTCGATGAATGACATCAATCAGCAGTCATATTGGAAGGAATCACTAGATGCATTTAATACATTTCGAAAGCAGAGAAGAAAAACGATGCTTCTCCAGCTGCATTTTCATCACTATCGCTCCCATGAATAGCATTTGCATCAATGGATTTAGCATACTTCTGGCGGATTGTTCCTTCTTCAGCTTCTTCTGGGTTAGTTGCACCAATGAGTGATCTGAAGTCAGCGACAGCATTATCTTTTGTTAATACTGCAGCTACGATAGGTCCAGAGGTCATAAAAGCTACTAGGTCTACAAAAAATGGTCGATCCTTGTGAATTCCATAAAATGCTTCTGCTTTTTCCTTGGATAAATGGATGTACTTCATGGCTTTAATAGAAAAGCCTCCAGCGATAATATCGTTGATAATTTTTCCAGTATGACCGTTTGCTACAGCATCTGGTTTTATCATTGTAAATGTGATGTTAGACATTTGTTTTTTGTTAAAAGGAGGGCAAAAATAGAAATATCCCGTTCTTTTTGCGAGTTTTGTTGTAAATAAAAACAGTGCAAGATACAATAAGACATAACCTCAAACAATTAGAAAAAAATTCAGGTAGAATTATCATCACCGCTCATCATAAACCTGATGGTGATGCAATGGGATCAAGTCTTGGGTTATATCAATATTTTAAAAATGCAGGTATAGACTCTAAAGTCATAGTGCCTACGGATTATGCTTCAAATTTAAATTGGCTTCCTGGCAACAAGGATGTAAAAATTTACGAGGAGAATACCGAATCTTGTGATGCCGACATAGCTAATGCAGCTTATATATTTTGCTTGGACTTTAATGCATTAACTAGAATAAATGAAATGGGTAAAATGGTCAGAGCGAGTAGTGCGACTATTATTATGATAGATCATCATCAGAACCCAGAAGATTTTGATCATGAGCGTTTTGTAGAAATTGGGGCAAGTTCAACATGCGAGTTGATCTACCGTTATATAAATGAACATTTAGATTCAACTTTTGTAGACGAAAAAGTTGGGCAGTGCATTTATACGGGATTGATTACAGACACTGGATCATTTAGGTTTTCGAGTACAACAAGCACAACAATCCGTACGGCAGCCGATTTAATGGATTTGGGTGTTGTCCCAGATAAAATTTATCGATCATTATTTGATCAAAATAGGCTAGAAAGGCTTCAATTGTTAGGGCATTTATTATCCAATAATTTAGAGATTATAGAAGATGGTAAAATTGCATTGGGCTATTTGTCATTACAAGATGTTGAGCGTTTCAATATCATTACTGGTGACACCGAGGGTTTTGTTAATTATGGGCTTGGGATTTCTGGGGTTAAGATGAGTGCATTATTTATTGATCGTGGACCGATAGTGAAAATGAGTTTTAGAAGTACGGACACTTTTCCATGTAATATATTTAGTTCAGAAAATTTTAACGGTGGCGGTCATAAGAATGCAGCGGGAGGTGCTAGTCATGAAAACTTGCAACAAACAATTGATAAATTTAAAGCAGCTATAAAAAACTATCGAGCATATTTATGAGGTATAGTAGACTGTTAATTATAGGGATATTAGTTATCTCTTGTGGAGAGAATACTTTTCAGAATCAAGGTAATGTTTTTTTCAAAAAGGGACAATCTGTTTGTACTGAAATTAAAAATCATTGGCTACTCGATATAAAAGCACAAAATTTTGAAGATTCCATCTATCTTGACACCCGTCAATTGGGTAGGAAAATAGAAATTCATCGATTGAACACCGATACTACATCCGCATTTATTCAGTTATTAGGCTCTACCTGCAAAGGAGATAGTATTTATTTTAAAATTAGGGCTTACGATTTTTATACTGCTCTCAAAGGAACTTTGCCAACATACTTAAACGACAGTGATTATGTCTTTGCAACCTTATGGATGAGGGATAAGCTGGGTGATCTTGAACACATTGCCTACAAAAAAGCATTTGAGAGCAATCAAATTGATAAATTTATAAATAATCAACGATGGAATGGAATTCGCGATTCTTCAACATTGATTTATTATGAAAAACTTAAATCTAATATCAATCAATCACCAAAATATAGTAAGGCCAAAATAAAATATGTCTTAAAAAAAATAAATGGACAGGTAATCTATTATACAAAAAGTGATGATCCATTTATTTTTGATCCTTCTGATGAAGGAGTTATTGGCGGAATTCGATTTTTAGCGAGTAAACTATCTGAAGGGGAGAGTCTCCGTGCTATTGTGCCGTCTGATTTCGCATATGGTGACTCTGGCAATCATGTGATTTCGGGTTATACTCCAGTTATTATAGAAATGGAATTGTTGGAATATGTGTTATGATTGGATTGAAATTCATTTTTGAAATTAGAAGAAAACTTAATCATATATTGGATGATGACTCAAGAAAAAAATATTCTTTAATACTCTTCCTAAGTATTGTAAATGCAATATTAGAGCTAGTTGGTGTTTCCTTATTACTTTATACAATCCTTGCAATATTTGAACCTAATTTCATTGAAAAATTTCATTTTACTGCCTATTTGTACGATTCAATTAATATAAATAGTCCTCAATTATTTATGTTGTTTTTGACGGCAGGCCTTTTTCTTTTATACGTGATTAAAAACATACTACTTATTCAAATTAGTAAGATGCGGATTAGGTATTCTTTTGCGATAAATTCACAAGTAACTAATGATTATTACGAGGGCCTCATTAATCGTGATCTAGTTTATTTTAATTCTCAAAGATTCAACCCATATATTGAATAATATTATGGGAGCTACGTTGAATTTTCCGAAAGTATTTTATTATCAAGTGTTTTATTTATTTCTGAGTGGTTTATCGTGACGATTTTGCTCAGTGCGATGTTAATTTACCAACCGTGGTTGTTTCTATTTGTCTTTATTATCCTTATGCCTACAGCAGGGATATTAATTTATATCAATAAAAAAAGTATTGAGTTGATGAGTAAAGAGGAGCATCAATTGATTCCCAAAATTTATGACAACATCAATCACTTGACTCGTGGGATTTCAACTATTAAATTATGGAAAAGTGAGTCATATTTTATAAAAAATTATCAAGAGGTTAGAGATAGAGTCTATGGCTTAAAAAGAAATGTTTATTTAAAATCTAATTACATACCTGTAAGAACTTATGAAGTAATTGCCATTGCGGGATTGCTTTGTGTAGTAATTTATGGAACTTATGTTGGTTTGGAAGCTTCAGGTATTATAGCATATATATCAATTTACGCTGCCGTTTCTTTTAGAGTTCTTCCGAGTATTAATCGGATAATTACATCTTCAAACACCTTATCATCTAGAAGTCATGTATTGGATTATATAATTGCTAATAAAGCAGATAATAAAATTAATATTAGACGGAGTCAATTGGAGTTTAATCACCAAGTAGAACTTTACAAAGCAGACTTTTTTTATTCAGGTTGTGACCCTATTTTACGTTCAGCGTCTATGATTGTATCTAAAGGAGATTTTATTGGTTTGATAGGGGATAGTGGTTCAGGTAAATCAACGTTACTTCATCTTCTTTCGTCATTATTAATAGCACAAAAAGGAAAACTTAAAATCGACGGGGTTTCAGTTGATTACTCTAATATGTCAAATTATCGGTACTTGTTTTCATATGTTAATCAAGATGTTTTTATATTAAACGATTCAATTCTAAAGAACATTGCCTTCGCAGATCCAAACCCCAATAAAGCCAAAATTGAGGAATGTCTGAAAAAGGTAAATTTAGCAAACTGGGTAGATAGTCTACCAAATGGCATACATACGTCTATTGGTGAGCTGGGCAGTCAAATAAGTGGTGGCCAACGTCAACGGATTGCGATTGCTAGAGCTTTGTATAAAGATTCAGAAATTTTTCTTTTTGACGAGATATCTAATAATCTTGATGAACAAAGTAAGGCAGAGATATTGATGACAATGAAAGCATTAAAAAAGGAAGGTAAAACTGCCATCTTTGTTACGCACAATAAAGAAGAGTTAGAAATTTGTAATGTGATCTATTCCATAGAAAACTGCAAAATCAATAGGAAGGAGCGATTACTTTAATTTTCTGGCAACTTCTACTTCTCTGAAGCCTTCTATTAAATCAAATTCTTGTATATCGTTACAGTTTCGAATTTGAATGCCACATTCATATCCTTTAGCAACCTCTTTTACATCATCCTTAAATCGCTTTAAGGCTTCTATTTCTCCAGTATAAACAACAACACCATCACGGATAAGCCGAACTTTATTGTCTCGGAGCATTTTACCCTCAGTTTGCATACATCCGGCAACAATACCAACTTTTGATATTTTGAACACCTCTCTAACTTCTGCTGTACCCGTGATTTCTTCCTCAAGATCTGGTACTAACATTCCTTCCATTGCAGATTTAATCTCTTCAATGGCTTTATAGATGATGCTATATTGCTTGATTTCAACACCTTCTGATTCAGCTAGTTTTCTAGCTGAAGGCATTGGTCTTACTTGAAAACCGATTACAATGGCATCAGACGCCTTAGCCAATAAGATGTCGTTATCGGTAATTGGTCCAACAGATTTCTGTATAATTTTTACTTCAATCTCTTCAGTAGATAGTTTCATTAAAGAGTCAGAAAGTGCCTCAGAACTACCATCCACATCCGCTTTGATAATCAATTTTAATTCTTGAAAATTGCCAATCGCTAATCTTTTACCAATGGTATCTAATGTTAGCATTGATGTTGAACGAATATCTTGCTCTCGTTGCAACTGCTCACGTTTATTTGCAATTTCTTTAGCTGTTGACTCATCAACCATCACTTGGAAAGTCTCTCCAGCAGCAGGTGCAGCAGAAAAACCAAGAATAGATATAGGCGATGCTGGTCCAGCTTCTTTAACATTTTGACCACGCTCATTGAACATGGCTTTGACTCTTGCGTAGTGCTGGCCGGCCACAAGAGCATCACCCACTCGAAGTGTACCCTCTTGAACAAGCATCGAGGCAACAACACCTCGCCCTTTTTCTATTTTAGCTTCTAAGACTCCTCCTTTAGCATTTTTGTCAGGATTGGCCTTTAGTTCTAACATTTCAGCTTCAAGAGATACTTTTTCTAGGAGTTCATCAATATTGATACCATTTTTAGCAGATATTTCTGCAGTTTGGAATTTACCACCCCATTCTTCAACTAATATATTCATTGCAGATAAAGCTTCTCTCACTTTGTCAGGATTAGCTCCATCTTTATCAATTTTATTGAATGCAAAAACAATCGGCACATTAGCTGCTTGTGCGTGACTAATTGCTTCTTTAGTCTGTGGCATAACAGCATCATCCGCCGCAATGACAATAATTGCTATATCAGTAACCTGAGCACCACGGGCACGCATAGCTGTAAAAGCCTCGTGACCAGGAGTATCAATAAAAGTCATACGATCACCACTTTTGAGTTTAACTTCATAAGCAGCTACATGTTGAGTAATACCACCAGCTTCACCAGCAATAACATTGGCTTTTCTTATGTGATCAAGTAATGAAGTCTTTCCATGGTCAACATGGCCCATAACTGTAACAATTGGGTGACGTGGTTTAAGATCTTCTGGATTATCTTCTTCTTCCTCTATTTCGATTGTTTCATCAGCATCAACAAAGTTGATTTCATATCCAAATTCTTCAGCAACAATTTGGATGGTTTCTGCATCCAAACGCTGGTTGATTGACACCATCATTCCTAAAGAGAAACAAGCACCGATAATTTCGTTAACACTGACATCCATCATATTAGCCAAGTCATTTGCAGTTACAAATTCAGTGACATCTAGTATTTTACTCTCAATGATGTCCTGTAGCTGTTTTTCTTCCCACTTCTTTTTATGTTCTTCTCTTCTGAACTTACGTGCTTTTTGTCTGACTTTCCCACCATGTGAAGGGGTTTGTTTGCCAGATGACATCTGAGCGAGTGTTTTTTTAATTTTATCCTGAATCTCTTTTTCAGAAACTTCAGTTTTGTTAGAATCGTTACCTGCTTTGTTTTGTCTGTCCGATCGAAATTTATCTGCAGTTATTTTTTCGCCTCGAATTCTTTTGCGTTTTTTCTTTGGCTCGTCCTTACCTTTAGGAGGAGTTTTTGTTCTTTTTACTGGAGGTTTAATCTCCACCTTACCCAAAACTTTTGTGCCTTCAAGTTTTTTATATTCGGTTTCTACAACCTCTTTTGTTTCTTCTTGATTTTCTTCCTTCTCCTCTTTTTTGATTACTTGTTTAGTAGACTTTTTCTCAGGGGTTGGTTTTGATTCTTTTACCGATTTTGTAGGTTTTTTTATTTCAATTTTGCCAACAACCTTCAGCGAACTTTCTTCTTCCTCTTTAATATTTGAAGCGGGTTTCTTATCTGGAATTTCGGGTTCTTTTACTGGTTTAGGTTTTTCTTCTTCTTGAGTTTTTTTAGATCCGAGTGTTGTGTCTTTAATAAAAATAGTAGGCTCCGGTACTATTTCAGGCTTTGGAGCTTCTTGTTTTTTGGTTTCCTTGATTGCTTGTGTTTGAGCATCTTTTCGGATGTTAATTTCTAATTGCTGAGATTCTTCTTTTGCTAGTTTATCTTTTTGATAAAAGCTCAATAAATCTTGATACATGCTTTCATCTAACTTAGCAGTTATTTTTGATTCTACTTCAAAACCTTTTTCAGTCAAATGTTCAATGATTGTCTTCCAACTTACATTAAATTCTGTAGCAACCTTGTTAACTCGATATGTCTTTTTCTTTCCAACCATCTATTGTCTAGCCGTGTTCGAAAATAATACTTTATGTTTTTATAGCATTATTATTCAAATTCAGCCTCTAGTATTTTCTTTATTTCTTCTATCGTTTCTTCTTCTAACTCTGATCTTGCAATAAGATCTTCGTTGCTCATTTCTAGTACACTCTTTGCCGTGTCTAAACCAATTGCTTTCAATTCATCAATAATCCATTCATCAATTTCGTCAGTAAATTCATTTAAATCAACATCAACATTTTCATCTTCATTGGTTTCTCGATAAACATCAATATTGTAACCCACTAACTTACCAGCAAGTTTAATATTATGACCCCTTTTACCGATAGCCAGCGAAACTTGGTCGGCTGGTAAAAAAACATCTGCTTTTCCTGTTTCGTCATTAATGCTAATAGTTGACACTTTAGCAGGGCTTAGGCTTCTTTGTATCAAGAGTTGAATATTGGAAGTAAAGTTAATTACATCAATATTTTCGTTTTTTAGCTCACGAACAATACCGTGTATTCTGCTACCTTTCATACCAACACATGCACCAACGGGGTCGATTCGATCATCATAACTTTCAACAGCGACTTTAGCTCTTTCACCTGGTTCGCGAACAATCTTCTTAACGGTAATTAATCCGTCGAGTATTTCTGGAACCTCAAGTTCAAATAATCGCTCTAAGAAATCAGGGGCAGTTCGGGATAAAATTACTTTTGGATTAGAATTGTACATTTCTACACGTAAAATAACAGCTCTAACCGTATCTCCTTTTTTGAAAAAGTCTCGAGGTATCATTTCACGTATTGGTAGAATTAATTCGTTACCCTCATCATCCAAGATCATGATTTCGTTTTTCCAAATCTGGTAAACCTCACCGGTGACGATTTCTCCTACACGATCTTTGTATTTTTTATAGAATTCATCTTTTTCAAGCTCAAGAACTTTCGACAACAATGTTTGTCTGGCAGTGAGAATCGTTCTACGACCAAAGGTTGCCATGTCAATTTCTTCAATAGCTTCCTCACCAATCTCATAGTCATCTTCTAATCGTTTTGCATCTTCGATATTAATTTCTTTATTGGGATCTTCAACTTCACCCAAATCAACAATTTCTCGATTACGATAAATTTCCAAATCACCATTGTCGGTGTTTACAATAACATCAAAATTATCGTCTGACCCATATTTTCTTCGGATCATGGTTCTAAATACATCTTCTAAGACCCTCATCATTGTGGCTCGGTCAATGTTTTTAAATTCTTTGAATTCTGAGAACGATTCTACTAATTGTAAGCTCATTTCTTTTTGCGTTTAAAGGATATTTTTACGGTGCTTTTATTTATTTGGTCAAAAACAATTGTTTTTTCTTCGGTTTTATGTTTAGAGACAGCTACTTCCAGGCGAATGGCATCATCAAGAACTTTAGTAAGCTCACCTTGTATGATTTTGTCATCATTTAGTTCCACCGCTATTTCTCTTCCTACGTGCTTGTGGAATTGCCTTAAGTCAACGAGCGGTTCTTCTGCTCCCGGAGAAGAAATTTCATAACGAATGGGCTGGTCATCGGTGTATTCTTCGTCTAGTATTCTCGAAATTTTACGACTCAATTGAGAACATAGTTGTATGCTCACACCCTCAATGCCGTCTATAAAAAATCGAACACTAGTCTCAGCTTGATTTGAATCAATGCCAACTAGAAATGAATCAGTTTCTTTTAATTCATCTTCGATAATACTTGTTATGAGTTCTTTTACTCCCAAAATTTTGCTAAGAAAAAAGGGGCATTTGCCCCTTTAACTATTGTAATATTTAATGCAAAGATATGTCAAATGTTGGTAATTTCAAAATTACTGAATGGGCAAAGCAGTTATATATTTATAGATTTGAAATAATTAAAGTATTTAAAATGATTAAACGTAACACTAAACTTAACATGGCCATTCTATCGGTTTTGGCTCTAGTTTTTATGTCAAATAGAGGAGGCTCACCTGGAGGGAGATCAGGATCAACTACAGACAATGGAGCAACCTGCTCAACCAATGGAGGCTGTCATAACAGTTCATCAGCTCCAGCTTCTCAGGACATGATTTCTACAAATGTTCCTTCGAATGGATATGCGCCTGGGTCTAGTTATGATATTACTATTAATATATCCGATGAAGGGACATCAGTTTGGGGTTTTGAGATGATGGCTGAGGATAAAAATGGCTTACCTGTTGGTGCTTTTTCAAATAACTCTCAAGTGAATTCGTTGAATAGTGGATTAAGAGCTACGCATAAATTTGCAAGTAGCTCTTCTTCAAATGCACAGACTTGGATTGCTAATTGGACGGCACCTGCTAGCGGAACAGGTTCGGTTACTTTCTATGTGTCTGCAATGGCTGCTAATGGAAATGGAAACAACAGAGGAGATCGGGTATTTATTGACACGATATCGATTACTGAAAATACCTCAGCAAACATTGCTGAATTAGAAAATTTTCAAATCAATTTATACCCCAATCCAGCTACTCAAAAGATTGTTATTGCTGGATACGAAAACACTTCATCAAACATAAAAGTGATTAATTCAATGGGTGAGACAGTGATGAGTGGTTCATTCAAAAACGCATTAAATATTTCAGAGCTAGCATCGGGAACGTATTATTTGAAAATCATAGAAAATAATCGAGTTTTCATCAAAAGGTTCTCAAAGATTTAAATGTTCTTCTTAAAGACATAAATAATCGAGCTAGATTTTTCGATGTTTAATAATGAGACGAGATACGAATAAAGCCCTTTTAAAAGTGTAATGGGTAAAAAAGTAAATCTGTCTCTGTAAGAATCACTCACCATTGCATTAAAAAATGGGTCGAGTGGCAGTCGGTGCTTTTTGATGATATTAAACCCTCTCTTTTTTGCAAATTTCTCAATAGTTTTAGGGGTAAAATGCCATATATGCCTTGGGGTATCATAAGCACTCCAATAGGATTTATATATTTTAGCGTCAGGTGAATCGCAATTAGGGAGGGCCAAAATTAGGTAGCCTTTATCGTTTAAAGATTTAGAGAATAAATCAAAATAAGTATCATAGCTATAAACATGTTCAAACACATGCCATAAGCTAATGATATCGTAATTTTTGTCTAGTTTTTCTTCAATAAATTCAGAAGGACTGTGTGCTTTAATTCCAAAGTTTTTTTCACAAAGTGCATTAGCTTTCTCACTAATTTCAACACCTGTTACATCATAACCATTTTTTTTCATATGGTTCATAAAGTAGCCAGAACCTGATCCTATATCAAGTAATTTTTTCCCTGTATTTAAACGCTTTATTTTTCGATATTTAAAATTGAGCATTACTCTTCGAGCCACATGATATATGGAGTATATCAATCCATTAGTTGTGTCTGAATGCTCAACATATTCTTCGCTATTATAATACGGTCCGATTTCTTTTTCGCTTGGGGCATTTGCCGTAAATACAAAATGACATTGCTCACATTGCTTTAGCTCAAATCGTTCTTTTGACACAAGCCAGTCAGGCACATCTAAGTAATGCTTAAACGACGAATGACCGCAAACAGGACAAAAACTTATTGGATATTGTTCTTTCAATTAAGTGAGTTTAATGATGTGCAAATAAACCAACTAAATGCCAATAGTGCCCAATTCAAATGATTTCTCTTTCATAAAGTGCTTATTGAATTACTTAGATTGGTGGAGTTTTATGATCTAAATCTTTTATTTTCGCCCGAAGATTTAAAAAATCACGCAATGAATAATTTTAAAAAGGTAAATACTGTTTTTGGATGGGTTACATTCTTAATGGCTATAGCTGTTTATATAATGACTTTGGAGCAATCTGTAAGCTTATGGGATTGCGGGGAGTTTATATCAGCTTCCTACAGATTACAGGTGGTTCACCCTCCAGGTGCACCGTTGTTTTTGATGCTTGGACGACTATTTTCAATTTTTGCTACACCTGGTACACACGAAGTAGCGATAGCGGTAAATATGTTGAGTGCAGTTTTTAGTGCAGCCACAGTGATGTTTACTTTTTGGATTACAACTCACTTTGCTAAAAAAATTCTTAAAATTGACTTAAATGTTAAATCAGTTGATCTTGGCAATGCAATTTCTATAATCGGTTCTGGTCTTGTAGCGGCTATGTCTGTTACATTTATGGATACGTTTTGGTTCAATGCAGTAGAGGCAGAAGTTTATGCGGGCTCTTCATGTTTTATGGCTTTGGCATTTTGGGCAATTCTCAAATGGGAAAAAGTAAAAGAAGACCCTACTTCCGATCGCTGGATAGTTTTCATAGCCTATATTATAGGTCTAGGTATTGGACTTCACTTATTAAATATTTTGGTTGTACCAGCAGTATTCTTGTATTACTTCATAAATAAATTTGGAGTAAGTAGAAGAAATATCATCAGAGCATCAGTTATTGGGTTTGGTTCCATAGCTCTACTTCAATGGGGAATCATTCCCAAAACGCCAGCTATTGCGGCATTTTTTGACAAGATATTCGTTAATTCATTCGGCTTGCCGTTTAATTCAGGAGTCTTGTTTTTCTTATTACTCATAGTGTTAGGCATTACTTTTGGAATTCAATACACCATTAAAAATAACAAACCGATTGCTAACCTAGCTATTTTATGTTTTGCATTTATAATGCTTGGGTTTTCGTCATATAGCATGGTGGTGATTCGTTCGATTGCAGAGCCCGCAATTGACATGAATGATCCTCAAGATGCAGAAAGTTTACTTAGTTATATTAACCGTGAACAATATGGTTCAAGGCCGTTACTTTTTGGACCTTACTACAACGCTGATTTGGTGGATATTGAACAAGGCAAAACACAATACAGACGAGGAGAAGATTCTTACGAAGAAATAGGGACAAAACAAGAGCCTATTTATGATGATCGATTCTCAACGGTTTTACCTCGAATGGGCGATATGTCCGAGAAGTCTAGATACTATCCCTTATGGAATGGTATGATTAAAAAATATTCTGGAAGAAATCAGCTAGAACAACAATTAGAGTCAGTCAAGAAAAAAAAGCCCACATTTGCCAATAACATGAAGTTCATGTTTAAGTACCAGTTGGGGTGGATGTATTGGAGATATTTTATGTGGAACTTTGCTGGTAGACAGAATGATATTCAAAATGTTTTAGGAAATAGTCTCGAGGGCAACTGGATTTCTGGAATTAAATTTTTAGATGAATGGAGACTTGGTATACCACAAGATGTTCCAGTGAGTTTGCGGTACAATAAAGCACATAATACATTCTTCTTTTTACCCTTAATTTTGGGAATATTAGGTATTGTAGTGATGTATCAAAAAAGTAAGATGGATTTCTACACTGTTTTGACTCTATTTTTATTTACCGGTTTACTCGTTGTAGTTTATCTAAATCAACCCCCTATGGAGCCACGCGAAAGAGATTATTCTTCGGTGGGCTCATTCCAAACATTTTGCATTTGGATAGGTTTGAGTGTTTTATTTTTAGTTGATTTATTAAAAAAATCAGTTAATAAAACCATAGCAGCATCAAGTGCAACAGTTGTTGCCTTGTTGGTTTCTCCAGTATTGATGGGGTTCCAAAATTGGGATGATCATGATCGTTCGGGAAGAGAATTAGGGATATCGTTTGCAAAAAACTATTTAAATAGTTGCGAGGAAAATGCCATACTTTTTACCAATGGTGATAACGATACCTATCCGCTTTGGTACGCTCAAAATGTAGAAGGAATTCGAACAGATGTAAGAGTAATTAATTTAAGCCTTTTACCAACCGAGTGGTATAGCAGTGCACTACGAAGAAAGGTGTTTGATAGCGAGGCATTACCTCTAACAATACCCGCAGAGAAAATAGTAGCGGGTAAACGAGATTATGTGCGATACTTTGAAAACAAATCAATTCCTCAAGATCAATATTACCCACTAGATCAAGTTCTCAAGTATGTTACCTCTGATGAACCTAGCAGAAAGCAACGAACAAATGCAGGAGATCTGATTAATGTATTTCCAGTAAAAAATTTCAGTGTAGAAGTAGATAAGAAAGCTGTAATCGCTACTGGATATGTGCCAGATAGAGACACTGCTAAGATTGTCGATAAGATATACTGGAATATTGGAAAGAGCGGCTTAAGTAAGGGAGATTTGGTTGTATTAGACATCATTGCTACTAATGCTAAAACAGGATGGAAAAGACCCATTTATTGGACGACTACTACTGGATCATCAGTATATATGAACCTTGATAAGTATTTCAGACATAATGGCCTAACTTATCAATTGTTGCCCATAGAAGCAAACAAAAGAATGCGAGGAATGGATGACATGGATTTATTATACAATAAGTTAATGAATGTATACGAGTGGGGCAATATGGAAGAAGGTACGATGTTTTTGGACGATAAAGCTCAGTTGGTACCTCAGAACTTGAGATCCTTATTCATTCAAGTAGCGGATTATTATGCTAACACGAACAAACTTGATACAGCCACAGCATTGTTGGATAAATGCTATGCATCTATGCCAGAGAGCTTATTACCCATGAATTTGAGGTTGAAAGCAGCAAGTGCAGACATCTATTATAAAGCCAATCAATTAGAAAAAGGAGATCAGTTTTTAATGGAAGTAGGCGATGATGCATTTGATTTAATTAATTACTACAAGAAGTTCACCGTAGTGGATAATAAGAATGAGAATATTCAAATTCTTCGAAATATTGGCCCACTAGCTCGTGAGTATAAACGAGATGATTTGGCGATAAAGTACGAGGATCTTTTCAAGCAATCCTCCGCTCTATATTAATCTAGATGAGTAGAGAGGGCATCATTATTGGCTTTCATGGTGTGGAAGAATTGCTACATAGCGATGTCACCATAGGCAAGGTATATGTTAATAATCAGGCGGATAAGCAAAAAATTGGCGTATTGAGACAACTCGCCAAAAAGTCAAACACCCCCTTTCAGATGGTGCCTATTGAAAAACTTAATCGCATTACTCGAGCTAATCACCAAGGGGTAATAGCCATAAAAAGCCCTATAGAGTTTGTACCCTTAGAAGAGACCATCACCCGATTATTTGAAAATGGCGAGCCCCCAAGAATATTGGTAGCTGATGGTATTCAAGACATTCGGAATATTGGAGCAATTTCTAGATCATGTCTTGCATTTGGGGTGGATTTATTAATTGTTGGAGTTAAAGCCAATGCGGAAATAGGTGAAGGAGCAATTAAATCCTCTGCCGGGGCTTTGTTGAAACTACCTGTGGCCCGTGTAAGTAGCCTAGCCAATACATTGACCTATCTAAAAAGCTGGGGGATACCACAAATTGCGGCATCCGAAAAAACAGATCAAACGATGGACCATTCGAATATTCAAGAAATGACTTCATGGGCACTTTGGATGGGCAATGAAGACAAGGGGTTATCGCGTGAGCGATTAGCACTTATGGACTATGTCTGGCGAATAAAAATGAAAGGAAACATGGATTCGCTCAATGTTTCGGTTGCTGCTGGAATTCTTTTACATGAGCTAAATGTCTGATATACAGATAATTAAAAATCAATATTTTCAGTTATTGGGAATTCTGAAAAAAAGTTATTTTCGCACCATTAGTACGAACCTATAATATTACAGCCCATGTATTGGACATTAGAACTTGCATCATACCTAGACGACGCCCCTTGGCCAGCAACGAAAGATGAGTTGATAGACTTTGCCATTAGAACAGGAGCACCTTTAGAAGTAGTAGAAAACTTACAAGAACTCGAAGATGATGGAGAACCCTTTGAAACTATCGAAGAGATCTGGTCAGAATATCCATCGACCGACGATTACTTTTTTAATCAGGATGAGCTATAGATAAAGCTCCCATCTCCTTTTTAGAATAACATGCCAATTTCAAAACTTATGTTTTGAATAGTCCCATTTTGGTTAATGGTAGGAGTAATATTGTCCAAAATGATGTTGTCATTGATGTTTCGAAGGCCAATTTTAGTTCCAAATTGAAAAGAAACGACAGGTTTAGGAATTAGGTAGTACAGGGTAATGCTATATTCCCAAGGTTTTAAGCTGAGTTTGTCGATTTCGGACTTTTTCTTCTCTCCGACATATAGTGACGAAAGACCAAGGTAGGATACAGTTGGGCCGATACAGATGGAGCTTTCATTCTTGAGACGAAATAATGGTAAAAGGGAAGCATCAACATAGAATAGAGCGATTTTGGAATATCCTGCATCACCGTTCTTAAAATTTGAACCTTTGAAGTTTCCAATTATTTCTGAATAAATACCAGTTTTCTTTTTGGTTTTTGAAATAAAGTATGTTCCAGCAGTATATCCAAATTTAATCCTAGGGTTTTCTAATGCTGTACCAACCATACTCGATA
This sequence comes from uncultured Bacteroidota bacterium, assembly GCA_913043145.1. Lineage (GTDB taxonomy): Bacteria > Bacteroidota > Bacteroidia > NS11-12g > UBA9320 > UBA9320. The sequence goes on along the minus strand of CAJWLP010000004.1, from coordinate 57,881 downwards.
AGTTAAAACTAGTTTTAATACCAAGCCTATGGTCTGATATATCATTAGTTTGAGCAATTAAGCTAAACGTTATTATTGGCATACAAAGAAATACTAATAGTAATCTCATTTAGTTGATTTTTTTACCACTTAACGCTTTGGATATTTGGTGATCCATGACTTTTTCTGCGAATGGTCTACTGAATTCATTTAACTTCTCTATATGAGAAGATATTGCATTTTGGTCTTTTTTATTAATGCATTGAGTTAATCCTTGCATAATTTCATCAAGTTTTGCAATGTCCTTCGGAGTTAATAAAGCTTTATTTTCTCGAATAAATTTTTGAGTAGCATAAATGAGTTGCTTTGCCTCAGTAGTAGATTCTGCAAGCGATCGTTTATCCATGTCAGACTGGGCGAAACTTAAACTCTCTTGTAGCATATTTTTAATTTCTTGATCTGTAATCCCATATTGCGGTTTTAAGGTTACCTCTTGACTAACTCCAGACCTTAATTCCATAGCACTTACTTGAAGAATACCATCGGTATTGATTAAGAAGGTCAGTTCTACTTTTGGAATTCCGGCAGGCATAGAAGGAATGCCTTTTAAGATAAATTCGCCTATTTTTCGATTATCAGCAATCATCTCTCGCTCGCCTTGATAGACATTTATAGCAAGATTAATTTGGCCATCAACAGATGTTGTATATTCTTTTTTGAGTTGGCTAGGTACTTTGCTATTTCTTGGAATTAGGACATCCATCAATCCACCAATAGTTTCTAAGCCAAGAGAAAGTGGTGTAACATCTAAAAGCAATAAATCTGTTCGATTACCTGCTAATATATCTGCTTCTATTGCGGCCCCAAGAGCAACTACCTCGTCAGGATTAATTTGATCATTTATTTTCGCGTCAGGGAATAAATTTTGAATGCTATTTTTGACTTTTGGAGTTCGCGTGCTTCCACCAACCAACACAACTTCTTGGATTTTATAAGCTGAAATATCAGCATCACTAAGTGCATTATTACAAATCGAAATTGTTCGATCAATGATGGGTTGGATAACATTTTCAAGTTCTTCTCGATTTAATGTGACTTTTAAATCTTTATTACTAATCTGGATAGTTTTTTTGAATTTTGAATTTGAACTTAATTCTTTTTTTGCTTGCTCTCCTGTAATTCTTAAAAGTTGTCGATCGCTATTAGTCAGCTTGGTTATTGAATGTTGGGTTATCCAGTGATTCACAATTGCATGATCAAAGTCATCTCCTCCCAGATGAGTGTCTCCGTTGGTTGACAATACCTCGAAGATTCCCTGCTGAATATTTAAAATTGAAATATCAAAGGTTCCACCTCCCAAGTCGTATACTGCAACAATTTTAGACTCTTCTTTATCTAACCCTAAACCATAAGCAAGGCTTGCTGCTGTAGGTTCGTTAATAATTCTTAAAACATCTAATCCAGCAAGTTTACCAGCATCTCTTGTAGCTTGTCTTTGAGAATCATCAAAGTAAGCAGGCACTGTTATGACTACTTTTTGAATTTCTTTATTTAATTGATCAGCACCAACACTTTTTAATTCCTTTAGAATGAAAGAGGATAGTTCAATTGGGGTATAGAATCGGTCATTAATTTTTACTTGAACAAGCTTGTCCTGATTGTCAATTATTTGATAGTTGAGTTGGTTGCTTTGTTCTACAACATCATGGTAGCTTTTTCCCATTAATCGTTTTATAGAATAAAGGGTATTGTTTGGGTCGGTAATCAGTTTTTTTGAAGCTTCCTCGCCTACTATAATATTTTGCTCACCAAAGTATATGGTACTTGGCACAATACTTTTATTGTTTTTGGTTATGCAGTAAGGCTTTTGTGTTTTATAATTTATGGTAGCAATTAGACTATTAGTCGTACCTAAATCGATGCCTATTACAGCTGATTCTTTTTGTATGGTTCCCGAATTTATATCAATGGATATTTTTGCCATTGGTGCAAAGATATTCAATCTATTTTCAGTGATTTAATAGAATCCAATATTAACTTTGAACTTATTCGAGAGCTAGTGGGTTTCAAAAAAAATAACAATGTAAAGTTCCCAGATTATAGTGGGCCCATTATCTTTTTTGACGGCATTTGTAATCTTTGTAACCACTCAGTAGATTTTATTTTAAAACATGAAAAAGAAGACTACCTTCAATTTGCTTCTTTACAGTCTGATTTTGCTAGACAACTTTTAAATGACTTTGACTTAACAGAGTCTTTAGACAGTATCATTTTCAGGGTTAATGGGAAAAACTATTTTGAATCGGATGCTGTGATTGAGATCTCTAGGCATTTAAAATTTCCTTATAATATGCTAAAGTATGGGAATGGGTTACCTAAAAAATTAAGGGATTTAGTTTATAAACTTATAGCAAAATACCGGTATAAAATTTTTGGAAAACGTTCTATATGCCGTGTGCCTACAAAAGAATTAAGCGACAGATTTTTTAACTGATTTTATTGGCTAACTGGCCACATGCTGCATCAATATCTTTACCTCGACTTCTTCTGACGTTAACAATTATTTTGTTACGTTCTAGATATTCTGCAAATCGATGAATCTTTTCAGAAGAGCTGGATTGGAATTCAGCCAAGTCTATCGGATTATATTCAATTAAATTAACCTTACACTTAATTTGACGTGCAAAGGCAACAAGCTCTTCAGCCTCAAGAGGATCATCGTTTATATCATTAATTACACAATATTCAAGCGTAATTCTTGTATTAGTCTTATCGTAAAAGTAATTGATGGCTTCAATCAAATCTTCTAGTGAATTACTTTCATTGATTGGCATGATACCACTTCTTTTTTCATTGTTTGCAGCATGCAGTGATAATGCAAGATTGAACTTAACCTGATCGTCTCCAAGTTTTTTAATCATTTTAGCTATGCCAGCGGTTGATAAGGTAATACGTTGGGGTGACATTCCCAGTCCATCGGGAGAAGTTATTTTTTCAATACCAGCTAGAACATTGGCATAATTTAATAATGGCTCACCCATTCCCATCAGGACAATATTACTCAAATTAATATTGTATTCTCGTTCAGCTTCTCTTTTTAAAATAGCAACTTGATCATAAATCTCATCAAGTCTAAGATTCCGTTCCCTTTTCATAAATCCAGTAGCACAAAAGGTGCAGCTCAGACTACATCCCACTTGTGAGGATATACAAGCGGTAACCCGACTAGATGTTGGTATCAATACTCCTTCAATTAAAAACCCGTCATTTAGTTTAAATGCGTACTTTATGGTTCCATCTGAACTTTTTTGTGAGTGAGCAATGCTAAGTATCTGAAAACTGTATTTTTCTTTGAGTTTTTGTCTAAATTCTTTTGAAAGATTAGTCATTTCATCAAAAGAGCGAGCACTTTTTTGCCACAACCATTCCCATAACTGATTGGCCCTAAACTTCTTCACACCAAGGTCTTCACATGCTTGAATTAGTTCAATTTTAGAAAGTGATCGAATATTTATCACGAGCTATAATAGATGTTAGTAAGAGATATCATTAATAGTTAAAGTTTTTTCATTGGCTTTTTCACATCGCCCAATGATTTTAGCTTCAACATTGAATTGATTAGAAATTTTTATGAGTTCTTGGGCAATATTTTCATCACAATATACTTCAAGGCGATGACCCATATTAAAAACTTCAAACATTTCTTTCATAGATGTTTCAGTAGTAGATTGAATCATCTGGAACAGAGGTGGAATTGGCAACAGATCATTTTTAATAATATGCAATGGTTTGTCTAAAAACTTCATAACCTTTGTTTGGGCACCACCTGTACAGTGGATTATCCCGTGAATGGCCTCTTTTAAATCATTGTTGTTAAAAATTTGATTTAATATGGGGGCATATGTTCTTGTTGGGGATAAAAGTGCTTGGCCAATATTGACATCAGTTCCATTAAGGTTATCGGTCAGTGAGAAAATACCAGAATAGATGTAATCTTCATTGGTGTTAACATCATAAGACTCAGGGTATTTATTATAATAGTCGTGTTTTAGCAGATCGTGTCTTCCAGACGTAAGCCCATTGGAGCCCATTCCTGCGTTATACGATTTTTCGTAGGTAGCTTGACCATAAGAGGAAAAACCTACAATAACATCCGATGATTTAATATCGACTTCTATAATAGAAGACCTTTGAGGCCTACATGCGACAGTGCTATCAATAATAATTGTTTTAACAAGATCACCAACATCTGCAGTTTCGCCTCCAGTAAACTTTATATCCGTTCCGAACGATCGCATTGTCTCGATGCATTCTTCAAATCCATCAATAATTTCTTTTATCACCTCTCCCGGAATGAGGTGCTTATTTCTTCCAATAGTATTTGAAAGTAAGAATGGACCCGTTGCTCCTGTACAAATTATATCATCAAGATTCATCACTAAAGCGTCTTGAGCAATACCTCTCCAAACACTAATATCACCGGTCTCTTTCCAGTATAAGTATGCAAGGGATGACTTTGTGCCTGCTCCATCAGCATGCATAATATTACAAAAGGAGTCATCTTTTCCGATATAGTCTTCAACAATTTTACAGAATGCGTTGGGGAATATCCCCTTGTCAACGTTAGAGATAGCTTGGTGTACGTCCTCTTTTTGGGCGGAGACACCTCTCATTTCATATCTACTCACTAGATTTTAAATTTATTTATTCTTCAGTATCTTTCAGCAACCAAAGTTTATTATCCTTAATTTCAAAATCAACATACTCTCTGTCAAACAAGTTATATCCCAATACTGGCTTTTTAGTATTTGTCATTTTACATTTAACCTTAGTATAAATTTTGTTATTGATTTTAAGCTCTTTTAGTGTAAATGAAGTTCCATAGATTTTGGTTCCATCAGACAGTTTAATTTTTGTGCCAGAGTCTCTAAAATCTTCAGGGCTTAATTTGCCAGTCTTAATTAATTGTTCAACTAGGATTTGAGGCATCAGTGTTCTTCTATCTTCCCCGGTGTATTGGAATCTGATTTTCTTTCTTCCAACATAACCATAGACACTGTATGTCCCTTCAGTTTTTGTAGGAGTTAAAGGAAGGAAGTCATATTTAGCTAAGAACTCTTCCTCTGCTTGTCTTACAAGGGTTAGGCTATCTTCAATTGCCTTAGCCCGCATGAAGCTGTCAATATCTCCTTTTGTTTTTTCAAGGAATTCTCTTTGTTTTTCTAGCAGGTAAGGACTGTAAATAGATCCCTTTCCATTCAGTGCCTCGTCATTTCTTTGTGAGTAATCTACTCCGATGGATTGAATATCAAAGTTACAGTTTACAACTTTAACTGTAGTTCTTCTGTTTTTTTGATGTTCATCTTCTGAACAGCTACTTTTAACAGGACCTTCACATGGACAATCGGTTACTAACTGAGACTCTCCATAACCTCTAGCGTCAAGACGGAAGGGATTGATGCCACCTTTTTCAATAAGGTATGAAATGGCTGAATCAGCTCTTCTTTGTGATAAATCTCTATTGTATTCAAAGGATGCCCTACAGTCTGTATGAGAGCCCAATTCAACAGCCATTTTAGGATATTTTTTGAGTGTTTTAATCAAATCGTCTAAAATAGGTTTAGCATCTGAACGAATAAAGGCTTTTGCTAAATCGTAATAAATTGGTAGTACAAATACATCGTTGCATGTGTTTTTAAGACAAAAGTCTTTTACATATTGACAATCGAGTGAATTTTCTACCCCAACAGTACTTATGTATTGTGGCTTCGCATCGTAATAATAAGCCTGTCTTTTGGAAACAGCTATTGTGTATTCTTTATTGATGCCAATTTTAGTATCGTAATAACCTCGCTCATCGGTTCTTAATCGTATAATTAATGAATCAACATTATTACTAATTTCAACTAGTGCATTTCCAATGGCTGTTCCACTATCGCAGTCCGTAACTTGCCCCTTGAGAGTACACTCAATAGGCTCCATAGTAAATTCAAAAATATCATCTTGACTTTTAGTACGATTCGAGGTGAAGAAACCAGCTTCCTTTGTATCGTTAAGAATGATGCCAAAATCATCACCAGATGAATTTACGGGACTTTTCATATTAGTGGGAATTGCCCATTCGGTTGGACCTTCGTCTGTTTTTACAGTGTAAAATATATCTAATCCACCAAGCCCAGGATGACCTTCAGAGGCAAAATATAGGGAACCATCTTTATGAACATATGGGAACATCTCATTGTATTCGGTATTAACATTTGGTCCAAGGTTGATGGGTTCACTCCATGTTCTTCCTCGTCTTACAAATGTTACCATCCAAATATCTTTAGTTTTTTCTAATCCTAAGGTGTCTCCATATCCTCCTGGTCTGTCTGAGGCAAAATACATCACTTTGTCTCTTTTAGCGAGAACAGGGTGTCCATAATTCCAGTTATTATTTTCTGCACCTGAGCAAAAACTTAATGGTTCAGGATTCATTTGCCATCCTTTTCCGGATTTTCGTGCCTCATATATTTTGCACTTAGGTTCTTTACCTGACTCTCCATTACACTGGGTGAAATACATTTTTGACATTCGGCTGTTAAAAGTAACGGTCCCATCATTATACTTTGTGTTAAGCCCTTCAACTAATTCTGCCTCACTCCATTTTTCAGATTTACCACGACTTTTTCCTTTTTTTACTTGCCAAACATCAGAGTGTAATCTCAATGTTCTGTCGTAGGGATTTTTAGATACTCCACCTTCTCGATCAGAGGTGAACATTATTGATTTCTTTTTTCGATCAGCCCATACTGGAGAAAAGTCATCTGATGCTCTATCATTAGCTGGTTTAAAGGGTGTTATGGTATATCTTGTTTTTTCTTCTTTCCATTTAAGAGCAGATTCACATCCTTTTATCATCGATTCGACACGCTCATCCGAAGGCATTTCTTTTTGATAATATTTGAAATTTTCAATGGCATTTTCGTATTGATTAAGTTGCTTATACATTTGTGCAACTCGGTAAGTAACTACTGGATCTTTGGCTCCATATTTTTTAGCCTTTACATATAATTTGAGTGCTTTTTTAGGTTGGTGATTGTACCTATAACTTTCCGCTCCACGATAGGCTGCAGTTTGACGAACATCTTTAGTGAGTTTTGTATTGCTTGCCAATTGGTCATACATATCTGCTGAAATAGCGTAGTTTTTAAGTTGCATTGCTTCATCAGCTTTTTTCATAGATATAGTCTTGCAACTAGCTAGAAAGATAATTATACCAATTGGGAAGATTATCTTAATGGTGTTCAATAATGGATTATTCATATTGTATTAAGAACGTCAAAAATCAAAAAATATACGCCCAAAAACAAATAAAATAAAGATATAATTCTAATTTACATCCTCCTCACATGATTAAGAGGATGCAAATTAAGGTTCGATTAAATGAATTATCGTAAAAAAAGCAATTCTCTGTACTTTGGTAATTGCCAGATTTTATCATCTACCAATTGTTCGAGTTTATCCATATGGTAGCGGATGTCATCGAATGATTCTTTAACATCAAAATGGTACGATATGGCTTGTTTTTCAGTATCTTGAAGGCTATTGGCTTTTTTTCTAGATTCCACCATTTTATCTGTCTTCGTTTTTACCATATCAATGTGTTCTGCTATGGTCTGAACGAGTTCTTTTTGTGCTTTACCAACTTCTATTCCTGCTTCCTTAAGTGTTTTAATATTGGCGGCAACAACAGTTAGGTATTCGATTGACGGAGGGAGAACATAAGAGTATGCTATTTCTCCAAGAACCCTACCTTCTATTTGGATTTTTTTCATGTAATCTTCCAACATTATTTCGTATCTGGCATGAAGTTCTTCTTTAGTGAAGATGCCATTTTTAACGAAAGTATTTATGGCTTGTTTGCTTATATATGCTTTAAGTGATTCTGGTGTATTTTTTATGTTACTCAAGCCTCTCTTTTTTGCTTCTTTTGCCCATTCATCACTGTAATTATTTCCCTCAAAAAGTATATTTTTAGCATCTTTTAAAACTTTTTTAAGTTCTAGAACGATGGTCTTTTTGAGGTCTTTCCCTTTTGTTACATCTGCATCAACGTTCGCTTTAAACTGAATTAATTGATTAGCAACTGCAGTGTTGAGAGCTGTCATGGGTTGTGCGGAATTTGTAGATGACCCTACGGCTCTTAATTCAAATTTGTTGCCTGTAAATGCAAAGGGAGAAGTTCTGTTTCTATCCGTATTATCTCTAAATATTTCTGGAATTTTATCAATATTGATTGATTTTTTTTCGTCGGTATCCTCTGCAGTTGAGTCTTTCAAGAAAGCGTTCAATACCTGTGTTAGTTTTGATCCAATAAATGCAGAAATAATAGCGGGTGGGGCTTCATTAGCTCCAAGTCTGTGATCATTAGATGCCGAGGCAATACTTGCCCGAATTATATCAGAGTTATCATGTAATGCTTTAATTGTATTTATAAAAATAGTCAAGAAAAGTAAATTCGAGTTGGGATCTGACCCCGGAGATAACAGATTAACTCCTGTATTTGTGATTAACGACCAATTATTGTGTTTTCCTGACCCATTAATTCCAGCAAAAGGCTTTTCATGTAATAATACTTTGAAATGGTGACGTTTTGCAACTTCATCCATTAAATCCATCAAAAGTTGGTTATGATCAACTGCAAGATTTACATCCTCAAACATTGGTGCACATTCGTATTGTCCTGGAGCAACTTCATTATGTCTTGTTTTTAGTGGTATTCCAATTTTTGCCGCTTCTACCTCTAAGTCATACATGTAGTTAAAGACTCTGTCAGGAATAGATCCAAAATAATGATCATCCATTTGTTGTCCTTTTGCTGGAGCATGTCCAACAAGTGTTCTGCCACACATAACCAGGTCAGGTCTGGCTTGATACATGGCTTCATCTACTAAGAAATATTCCTGTTCAATTCCTAAAGAAGCTGTGCAAGATGAAACTTTCTTCAGAAAATATTTACAGATGTCAGTTGCTGCTTTATCCACCAAATTAAGGGACTTTAGCAATGGAGCTTTATAGTCTAAAGCTTCACCATTATATGAAACAAAAACTGTTGGAATACAAAGTGTTTTTCCAGCAGTATTCTCATATATAAATGCTGGAGAAGAAGGGTCCCAAGCCGTGTATCCTCTTGCTTCAAAAGTGTTCCTTAGTCCACCACTTGGCAGGCTAGATGCATCAGGTTCCTGTTGAACCAAAGCTCCTGCGGTAAATTTTTCAACGGCCTTACCATTTTCAGGCTCAAAAAATGAATCGTGCTTTTCTGCAGTAGAACCAGTAAGTGGTTGAAACCAGTGTGTATAGTGTGTTGCATCTTTACTCAATGCCCAACGCTTCATACCTGAAGCTACATGTTCGGCCATTTTTCTATTAATGGTTTTCCCATTTTTAATTGAATTGCTGACTGATTCATAGGCTTCTCTGCTGAGAAAGTCTCGCATTGCAGAATCGTCAAATACATTGCTATTAAAAAGCTCTGTGAATGAAATAGATTTATCTTTTTTGGTAAAGTTTTTTCTTGTGGAAACTGTTTTTAGTGATTCAAACCTCATTTTAAGTATATTTTATGATGCAAAAATATTTTTTTGTCTTAAAAATGGCAAAAAACAGGTCTTTATGTTAATAAATATATAAAAACTAAAAGTTAACCCATTTTTAATTTTTCAGCATTTTCGGCTAATTTCAACGATTCAATAATTTCGCCAATATCCCCATTCATCACACCGTTTAGATTATACAGTGTGAGATTTATTCGATGATCTGTCACTCTTCCTTGCGGATAGTTATAAGTCCGGATTTTTGCACTTCTGTCGCCAGTTGATACCATGGTCTTTCTTTGAGCTGCAATATCTCCATTGCGTTTAACGAGCTCTAAATCGTATAACTTTGATCGTAACATATCCATTGCTATTTCGCGATTAGCTAATTGTGACCTCGCTTGTGAACAAACTACTACAATTCCAGATGGTTTATGGGTTAGTTGAACCTTTGTTTCTACTTTATTTACGTTTTGACCACCAGCACCTCCAGATCGAGATGTTTGAAGCGATATGTCAGCAGGGTTTATTTTTAAATCAATTTCTTCAACCTCAGGAAGTACTGCTATTGTTGCGGCAGATGTATGCACCCTGCCTTGAGTCTCTGTTTCAGGAACTCTTTGAACTCGGTGCACACCGGCTTCAAATTTTAAGGTGCCAAAAATTTCATTTCCTTCTATTTTAATAATAATTTCTTTGTACCCACCAGATGTACCCTCTGTTGCTTCCATAGTTTCATATTTCCATCCTTGTGAATCAAAAAATTTCGTGTACATTCTAAATAGGTCGCCGGCAAAAATGCTAGCCTCATCGCCTCCTGTTCCAGCACGTATCTCAACCATTGCATTTTTATCATCTTCTGGATCTTTTGGTACTAAAAGTAATTTAATTTCCTCCTCTAGAGGTTCTTGCTTGGCTGTTAGCTCTTCAAGTTCCTCGCGAGCCATTTCTTTCATTTCAGGATCCTCGCTACTTGCTATAATTTCTCTAGCCTCTGATAAGTTTCCAATTAAATTTTTATATTCAAAGTAGCGTTCTACAATTTGCTTTAGGTCACTATATTCTTTGTTAAGCTTAGTGAACTGTTTGATGTCAGATGCTACTTCTGGGCTGCTTAATAGTAGTTCTACCTCTTTAAATCTAGCATGTATTCCTTCTAATGTTTCAAGCATGAATGGCAAATGTATTTATAATGAATGGGCAAATCAACCGAAACTATTTTAGGGATGTTTCAATGAAATTATTTTATTGTCGTAATAGTAATATAGACGATCACTTTCAATGGCTAACTTAGCTTTACGTGGAATATAAGTGGTTGTATTTATGGGAGTTCTTAGTGCTTTATTGTACTTGACAACTGCTCCCTTTTGATTGTAATATAAATAATCAGTATTACAAGTTATGGAAGAAAAACTTTTGGTATAGTAAGTCTTATCTAGAGTAGTGTAAATATCAAATGTAAAGACTCCTAGTGTTGAGTCTGCAACATGGACTTGTCCGTTGAGTTCCCATATTTTAAATGGATTAATTTGCTTTCTAGTGATTGAATTTAAATAGTTAGATTCAGCTAGTCTCTTTCCTGATTTGCTAATTTTCAACAATTTATTTTCTGACATATCAATAAGCCAAATATGGTTGTCGTATGATCTTGATACGCAAGTAACATTATTCATCTGAAAGTCATTCAATCGAACTTCACCTCTTATGTTGAGCATATTATCAAAAAATACAAGAATATTTTGATCTTTGTAGAACACATAAATTTCAAATGGATTAGAGCAATCAATACTAGTAATATTTCCGTATGATTTGTTGTTTACATTTGTTATTAATTTGTTATTGGGGCCATATTTATACAACGTCAATAAGTCATCTGAAATATACTTATTACCTTTAGCATCGATACTCAAATAAGAAATATTTTTTAAGTTATTTAAGGTAAGGGTATCTTGACCTTTTACTTTAAGCGAACTTAAAATACTAAGAGATATAATTATGTAATTTAACTTTATCATTTTCGAATGTTGCATATGTAAAGTGGGTTACCCAGTCACCAAGATTTATCACTTTAGTGGAACGATTAATTAAATGTTCAAGTGGTTTATGTCTATGTCCGAAAATAAAGAAATCGATTGAGTTTGTCTTGGAGTATTCCTTAGCAAATAGAATCTGATACTCTTTTTCTAAAGGAATTTCAACTTGATCCAGTTGACTGTTTTTCTTTCTGCTTTTTCTACTTAAATAATTTGCGAATCCTACTCCAAAATTTGGGTGCAAACGACGAAACAACCATATAGCTATTCGACTCCTAAAAATTTTGCGGATAATCTTGTAACCTCTTTCTTCTTTCCACAAAGCATCTCCATGGTGTATGTAAAATTTTTTGCCATCAATTTCACCTATCCATTCTTCATCTATAACTTTAAGGCCAATTTCTTTTTCCAGGTAATCAAATGTCCACATATCGTGGTTTCCTTTGAAAAAGTAGATTGAAATTCCTGAGTCAGTCATTGATGCAAGCTTTCCAAGTAATCTATTAAAGTACTTTGGAACTGTGGTTTTATATTCAAACCAAAAATCGAATATGTCACCTAATAGAAAGAGGTTTTCGCAATCTTGTTCTATGGATTCTAGCCATTGAACAATTTTTTTTTCACGAACTAATGATGAGGTGTAATCAGGGGTTCCTAAATGAAAGTCAGAAGCGAAATATGTCTTGCCCATTATCTATGCAAAAATAGCTATTAATGAGCTTCTAACCAGTTGTCGCCATTTCCTGCCTCAGCAATAACAGGAACATTTAGAGGCAAAGCAACCTCCATTTCATGTTTAATAATTGCTTTAATTTTATCTAAATCCTCTTTTGGGACATCAAATAATAATTCGTCATGGACTTGAAGTATCATTTTAGTTTTTGTGTCTAATGTTAACAAACGCCTATGAATGTTAATCATCGCAAGCTTTATCATATCTGCAGCACTCCCCTGAATTGGAGCATTTATTGCGTTTCTTTCTGCAAACCCAACAACAGTTTGATTATTAGAGTTTATATCCGGGATGAATCGTTTTCTACCCATTATTGTCTTAACAAAGCCATTTTCTCTACAGAAATTGATGGTGTCATCCATATATTTTTTCACACCACTAAATTGTTCAAAATAGGCATCTATTAAGTCTTTAGCCTCTGTTCGAGAAATTTTTAAATTTTGTGCTAAGCCAAAAGCACCTTGGCCATATATGAGACCAAAGTTCACACTTTTAGCTTTATAACGTTGTTCTTTTGTGACATCTTCTAAGCTTACCCCAAAAACTTTTGAGGCAGTTGCTGTATGTATATCCATGCCATTATTAAAGGCTTCGATCATTCCTTTATCCTCGGCAATAGATGCTACAATTCTTAATTCTATTTGGGAATAATCAACGGCAAGTAATGTGTGGTCTTTGTCTCTTGGTACGAAAGCTCTCCTTATTTCTTTACCCAAGTCTGTTCTTATAGGGATGTTTTGTAGGTTGGGGTTTGTGCTACTTAACCGACCGGTAGCAGCCACGGCTTGAGAAAAATGTGTGTGTACTCTTCCAGTTTTTTGATGAATTAATTTGGGTAATGCATCCACATAGGTTGAACGTAATTTGTTGATTTTTCTAAATTTTAGAATATTGCTTACAATTTGATTTTCACTTGCTAGTTTTTCTAGCGTTGCTTCATCGGTTTTATATTGGCCTGTTTTAGTTTTTTTGGCCTTAGCATCTATTTTTAAATGATCAAATAATACCTCACCTAGTTGCTTTGGGCTAGCTATATTGAAATTCATGCCTGAAATTGCATAGATGGATTTTTCAATTTCAATAGACATACGTTCCAGCTCGATTGAATAGTCGCTTAAGAATTTGCTATCCACTCTTATTCCTTCCATTTCAATATCAGAAAGTACATGCACTAAAGGCATTTCAAGGCGAATCATCAAATGTGCCAGTTCCTTATCCATCAATTCGTTATAAATTTTTTGTTTTAATTGGAAGGTGATATCAGCATCCTCACATGCGTATTCTTTAGCCTTTTCAATTGGCACATCAGCAAATGATAACTGGTTTTTGCCTTTTTTCCCAATTAAACTCACGATAGAAACAGGTTTGTAATTAAGGTATTTTTCTGCTAAAATATCCATGTTATGTCGGCCATCAGGATTAACTAGATAATGGGCAAGCATCGTGTCAAATTGCGGGCCAGCTATTCTTATGTCGTATTTCATCAAAACCTTTAAGTCATACTTTAAGTTCTGGGCTATTTTTTCAATCTTCTCACTTGCAAAGACATTTTTAAATTCAGCCAAAATCACTTTTGTTTCATCAAAGTTGTCGGGCATATTTACATAATAAGCTTTCCCTTTTTCATAAGAAAATGAGATTCCAATAACTTGAGCATCTAATTCATTTAAGGAAGTGGTTTCAGTGTCAAAACAAAAAGATTCTACTTTTTCTAATTTGGATATCAATAAATTTCTTTTTACTTGATTATCAATAAGTTGATAATCGTGGTCGGTGGTTTCAATAGTGTTTATTTTAGGGTTTTGTGTGGAGCTTTTTAGTATAACTGAATTTTGATTAGAGCTAGAAAATAAATCTCCTTGAACAGTTTTTGGCTCACTCATCGTGTCACTAAAAACTCTTTTTGTTAATGTACGAAACTCTAACTCTTTAAATAGTTTATTGATTTCTTCTTTATTTGGATCCGACCTTAACAAATCAGTTTCATCAAATGTGACTGGGACATCTGTAATGATTTTTGCTAAATGCTTCGATAGAAATGCTTGATCCTTATTGTTTTCAATCTTTTCTCTCAATTTACCTTTAATCTTATCTGTATTGTTATAGAGATTTTCCATCGACCCATATTCTAATAGTAATTTTGATGCTGTTTTTGCACCTACACCAGGAATTCCTGGTATATTGTCGACTGCATCACCCATCATCCCTAGGTAATCAATGATCTGTTTTGTGTCATTTAGTCCAAATTTTTCACATACTTCCTCGGGTCCCATAATTTCTGGAGCGTTTCCACCTCGTGCGGGTTTAAAAATGAGTATATTCTCTGTGACTGCTTGTCCAAAATCTTTATCTGGTGTCATCATGTAAGTTATAAACCCTTCTTGTTCGGCTTTAGTAGCCATAGTAACAATTACATCGTCAGCTTCATATCCTTCTTTTTCAATGATAGGAATGTTAAAAGCGTCTATAATTTGCCGAATAAATGGTTCAGATCTTTTGATATCTTCTGGTGTTTCGTCTCTGTTTGCTTTATATAAAGGGTATTCTTTTTTCCGAATATTTTCTGATTTATGATCAAAACATACTGCAATATGTGTGGGCTTGTGTTTTTCTATTACTTCTAACAGTGTAGTTGTAAATCCAAATATTGCATTGGTGTTAAGTCCATAGGATGTTATTCTAGGATTCTTGATAAATGCATAATAAGACCTGAATATTAGTGCATATGCATCGAGTAGAAATAATTTTTTTTTAGCAGACATAATTAAAGTTGCTCAAAAGTAAATCAATTTTGAATTATACATTGTGCTTGAACACTCAATCAAATTTTTACCTTTGTTGTTTAAACATCTTAAATGGACTTTTCACCAAATTATAATTTAGTTCAGGAATTAAAATGGCGTGGCCTATTTCATCAGGCGGTACCAGGTACAGAAGATCTCCTTTTGGAGGAAATGACTAGCGGATATGTTGGTTTTGACCCAACAGCGGATTCTTTACATATTGGTAATTTAGTACCTATTATACTATTAGTTCACCTTCAAAAAGCTGGGCATAAGCCAATAGCTCTTGTTGGTGGTGCAACAGGAATGGTTGGTGACCCGTCAGGCAAAAAGTCGGAGCGTCAACTTCTAGATATAGATTCAATTAACTACAACCTCAACAGTCAGAAAAAGCAATTAGAACAATTTTTAGACTTTGATTGTGGAGAAAATAGTGCCGAAGTAGTAAATAACTTTGATTGGTTTACGAGTATTTCGTTTTTAGATTTTATTAGAGATGTCGGCAAGCATATTTCGGTCAACTATATGATGGCTAAGGATTCAGTTAAAAACCGCTTAGAAGATGGCATGAGCTTTACAGAGTTTAGTTACCAGTTGGTTCAAGGATTTGATTTTTACCATCTTTGGAGTGAAAAAAACGTAAAACTTCAAATGGGAGGAAGCGATCAGTGGGGGAATATTGTGACAGGAACTGAACTCATACGAAGAAAAGGAAATGGCAAAGGGTTTTCTTTGACGGCACCGTTGATTACAAAATCTGACGGGAGTAAGTTTGGCAAAAGTGAGGGAGGAAATGTTTGGCTTGATGCAAAAAAAACTAGTACATACCAATTTTATCAATTCTGGATGAACACTTCGGATGAAGATGCTGAGCGTTACATAAAAATATTTACTCTACACACAAAGGGTTATATCGAAGATCTTATTAAAGAACATAAAAATGCTCCGCACTTGCGGGCTCTTCAGAAAGACTTAGCAGCATATATTACTAAATGGGTGCACGGAGATACTGGATATGAAACAGCATTAACAGCAACAGATATTCTGTTTGGGAAAGCTACATCTGACAGTTTACGGAATTTAAGTGAAAATGACTTTTTTTCTATATTTAACGGTGTTAAAAAATACCAAGTGTCTTATGTTCACGGAGTTAATATTGTGGATTTGTGTGCAGATTCAGGGTTTCTCCCAAGTAAAAGTGAGGCAAAACGTGCATTAAAAGAAAATTCTGTGTCAGTGAATGGTGAAAAAGTTACGGAGGATTTTATCTTTTCAGAAGCAGATTTAATAAATTCAAAATACGTTCTATTACAGCGAGGTAAAAAGAATAAATTTATACTCATAAAGAGTTAGCTTATGATATCAATTGACCCTAAAGAAATATCTGTCTCTAAACTTCATCGATACCTTTTAGGAAGTATTGGCCCTCGTCCAATTGCTTTTGCAAGTACAATTGACAAAAAGGGCAATAGAAATTTAGCACCATTTAGTTTTTTTAATGTATTTAGTGCTAATCCGCCCATACTCATATTTTCCCCAGCACGAAGTGGAAGAACGAATACGAATAAAGACACTTATTTCAATGTAAAAGAAGTTCCTGAGGTTGTGATTAACGTGGTTACATATGCAATGGTTCAGCAAATGAGTTTGGCAAGTTCACCATTTGATAAGGATACAGATGAATTTGTTAAGACAGGTTTTACACCGGTTGAATCTGAAACAATTTTACCATTTAGAGTCTTAGAATCGCCTGTTCAATTTGAGTGCAAGGTAAAAGATATAAGAGAACTGGGGTCCAACGGAGGTGCGGGGAATTTGATTTTTTGCGAAGTCAGTAAGATACACATAAATGAGTTTGTTCTTGACCAAGATGGCTTGGTTGATCAACAAAAGATAGATTTAGTCAGTAGAATGGGGGGTAACTGGTATTGTAGATCAGATAAAAACTCAATGTTTGAAGTTGACAAACCAATAGCAACTGTTGGAATTGGGGTTGATGCTTTACCGGATAATATTCGCTTGAGTAAAGATTTGACTGGTAATGATCTTGGAAAAATTGGCAGTATGCAAAGGATACCTAGTACAAATGAGCAAAGGGAACTACTCTCCAACTATTCAGGAGGTCGCACCCTTGAAAATGCTAAAAACTTATTGAATTCTAATAATGTGACTTTAGCTTATGCCATACTTAATCAGTTAAATCAATGAATATTCAAAAGTTATTCTTTAAGATAATAATTTCTTTTTCATACTTACTAAGGATATGGGTGTTGATATTGCCTACATCCATTGCTATTATATTCATGAAAGAAGAAGGTTGGAAATATGGTTTTACGTTTATTCAGAGTAATTTAAATGTTGCTTTTTTTACGTCGTTTGCATTTGGTTTTTTGATATCTCTTTATCATACGTTAAGTTTTGAAGAAGCAGAGGGAGTCCCAGATCAGAATTACTTAAAATCTCATCAAGAGGTTCAAGTTAAAAGTGATTTTACATTAGAGCAATTAGAAGATTGGTTAATAAACAATTCCAAGTATAAAGAGGTGAAACTACTTGATAGTCAAATATCAGCTTTAAAAAAGGTGTATTTTTTGAAGGCAGATAAGATTGAAGTTTCAAAAAAAGAGAATGTGTTTACTATAAAAAGTACCCCTAGTTTTAAATGGTGGTTTATTGATTTTGCAAGAAACTATAAAACGGTCAAAAGTATAGCAACTGTGGTTAAGAAAAAGTTATGAGGGTTTGTGTTTTATCAGGTTCAGCTAGAAAAAACAACAATACACTTCGTGTATCTAAAGCACTTTCGAATCAGTTTAGTGATTCGGTAATTGTTGACTTTCAAGAATATGATTTGCCAAACTTTAATCAAGCAAGTATTGCAAAAGATAATCAATCAGCATTTCAAACAAAGTTGATTGATTCAATTAAAAAATCAGATTTATTATGTGTAGTTACACCTGAATATAACTGGTTTCCAACAGCTGAGATTATTAATACTATTCATCAATTAGCTCAAGAGGATTATATTCATATTTTCAACCACAAAGTAATTGCCACAGTTGGAGTTAGTGCAGGAAGAGGTGGAAGAATGCCAGCAGTTCAACTTGTCACAGTATTCAATAAAATAATTGGATTTTTTAATCTTGAGAGTATGACTTCATCATATTCTTTTGAGGTACAAGAGGTGACCAAGTGTATTGATAGTGATGGATTTTTGTTGGACAACGAGCATTTTAATAAAGGGCTTTCATCATTTGTAAACTATTCCCTAAAAGTTGCTAAAAGATGGCATTTAAATAAATGAAAATTTCTACATTGCGAAAGCTAAAGAACATTGCTATTTCGTATGAAAATATTTTTATCATTAATAGGACTTATTTTTTCAATTCAGGCTTATTCACAGAATACAAGTTTTGTGAAACTGATTCTAAATGATTCGTCAGATCAAGCACAGGCCTCATTTCAATCATCATCGGGCGATTATTTTTTGCTATATAATACCAATAGTTCAGGTCAGGGTAGTAAGGATTTTGGGGTATCTAAAACGGATGGTTTAGGTGGTGTGATTTGGTCATATACTTATGGTAAACCATATCAAGACAGTGCAACAAGTATGAGCCCAACAAGTGATGGCGGGATTATTATTTGTGGATATACTGAAGGGAGTTTAAATAATGAAGATGGTTTTGTGTCTAAGATAAGTTCAAGTGGCACACTTCAATGGTCGAGGACGTTTAAAACAGATAGTTCTGAACAGCTTTTTGATGTAATTCAATCGATATCTGGGGATTATTATGCCTGTGGTTATGTAAAAACTGATTCTTTGGACGATAACATACTCATATGCAAACTGACAAGCAATGGAAATGTATCATGGACACGTTCGTTTGGGGGTAAAGGGAATGATAGAGGATATTCATTGTTAGAAGATAATCGTGGAAGAATCATTATTGCTGGCAATACAGAAAACGACTCTGTAAACATAGGTTCAAAGGGAGATAGTGATTTTCAGCTTTTAGCAATTTCTTCTGCCGGAGGTGTCTTACTATCCAAAAATATTGGAACTAGTGATTCAGAGTTTGCAACTAAAATAATCAGATCTCAAGATAATAAATTTTATGTTGCAGGCGATATTAAACTTAATGGTGGAAATGATGAAGAAATCTTAATATGTAAGTTAGATACAAATTTTGATGTAATTAGTAATGAGCTATTGGGTACAAATCTGATTGATCAGTTAAGAGATTTAAAACTCGGAGAAAATAATTCTATTGTTATAGCAATTTCAGCAACCACTCCATTTTCTAGCGATGCTATTGTATGTAATCTAACTTCTTTAGGTAATATTTCTCCAGGTCAAAAGCTTGGTGGGATGGATCTTGATGGTCAGTCAGGAGTTTCTATAATGGGGTCATCTGCCCAAGGTTTTTCATTATTTACATCGGGGACTTCACTAGGGAATACCTCCTCGGAGGATTTATATATTACTAAAATCCCTAAATCCTTTAACATTCAATGTGCTACAGATGTTGAATTTGTTCGACTAATGGGTAGCATGAGTCTAAGCAAGAATAGTTTTTCACAGATTACATCATTGAATACGAATGCAAGTGTTTCATTTACTAAAAATAAATTCAATTCAAGCGATTCGGTTATTTGTTGTAGTCTAGAAGCAAGAGTTATAGGGGATACACTGAGTATTTGTTCAGGCAGTTCAGTTAATATCGGTAGGTCATCAATTAGTGGTTATAAATATTCCTGGACATCAACAACAGGCTCATCGTTTTCGAGCAGTATAGCCAATCCAAGAGTTTCTCCAATAGGTGACACTGAATATAAGCTTGTTGTATCTTCTGCTGACGGTTTGTGCAAGTCGGATTCAGCAATAATTTCTGTAAAAGTAAACCCACGAAGGTCACAGAAATTTTTATCTGATACGTTCTTTTGTGATGGATCATCTGTAACTGTAAATGGAATGAAAGACATGCTGTTATATGAATGGGAGAATCAAAACGGAGTAAAGATTAATACCAATTCTGTCACCCTTTCTAACGCAGATACGCTTAATTTGTTAATGATTGACAATAATATTTGTAAGTATTATGATACCCTTTATGTTGAGCAAAAATCGCTACCAGTATTTACATTAGGAAATGATACAACAATTTGTGAGAACCTAAATGTCACATTTACTGGACCATCAAATATGCAGTCCTATACTTGGAATAATATCACATCTGCTAATCAAACTTATGCTACCAACCAGTCTAAGATTCATACTTTAACCGTTGTTGATAGTTTTGGTTGTGTTTATTCAGATAGCATTCAAATCCTCACTAATCCGTCTTCTAAAATTGATATAGGACAAGATACTGCTTTTTGTGAAGGGTTAATGATAGAGTTTTTTGGTCCATCATTTTTTACGGGTTACAAATGGAACGGTATAAGTTCATCTAAAAATACATTTTCAACTAGTATGGATACAATGGTATATGTGGAGGCATATAATAGCTTTGGATGCCCTGCGTTTGATACAGTTAAAATCCAATATTTTGAGACACCTAAATTTAGTTTTGGTGCAGATACTGGTTTTTGCGATGTTGTGGATTATCAACTAATAGGACCAGTTAATATGAAAGATTATTTATGGTACAATGGTAGTTCAGCTGAAATGATGAATATAAAAGGGCCCGGTCTTTATTATTTGGAAGTTACAAATGAGGATGATTGTTCATATATAGATAGTATATCAATAAGTAAATATGAAAGTCCAATTATTTCTCTAGGAAATGATACAGCTTTAAGAACTAGTGATCCATTAACATTAACACCTGGTTCAGGTTATAATTCTTATCTATGGAGTACAGGCGAAACTACTGAGAGTATTGAGGTTGTTGCTAAAAATAAATATAGTGTTACAGTGATTGATTCGAATGGCTGTTCTGGGTATGCAGAAATGAGGATTACTAGTTCTGCAGGTAGTCAAACGATTGAACAGAATCAAATTTCAATATTTCCAGTTCCTGCAAATAACATTATTGTCATTATTTCAGAAAACATAAAAGATCAGGGTAATCTTATATTGTCAAATATTTTTGGACAAGAAGTTATAAAAACTTCAATTGATGGTTCCAAAAACATATTAGATGTTTCGGAGTTAATTCCAGGCACATATAAGCTCATACTCACATATCCAAATCAAGTCTTTCACCAAACGATCATTATTAATCGGTAATGTCCATTGAAGTTCAAAATTTAACCAAAATTTATGGCAGCCAGATAGCTTTAGATGAAGTTTCATTTTCAATTGGGCCATCAGAAATCGTTGGATTTTTAGGGCCAAACGGTGCTGGGAAAAGTACTACTATGAAAATCTTAAGCGGTTATGTTAATGAGACTTCTGGTAGTGCACATATTTTAGGTATGGACGTATCTACAGATGGGTTAAAGATCAAAAAAAGAGTAGGCTATCTTCCAGAATTAAATCCTCTTTATGGAGATATGTTTGTTAAAGAGTATCTTGGATTTATTGCTGATATTTATAAAATCAAGGACTCAAGGACAGCTATTAATAAAGTTATTGATTCGACAGGACTTGGAAGTGAGTGTCATAAAAAGATTAGTCAATTATCTAAAGGATATAAACAACGTGTAGGTCTAGCACAGGCTTTAATAAACGATCCTGACGTACTTATTCTAGACGAGCCAACTTCCGGATTAGATCCCAATCAAATGAAAGAGATAAGAAACCTCATTCTCTCTCTTGGGGAAGACAAAACCATTTTATTATCCTCACATATAATGCAAGAAATAGAGGCTATGTGCAGTAGAGTGATTATAATTAATAAAGGAAAGGTCATCGCTGATGATACATTAGATGCAGTCAAGAAAAATTGGGGCAATAAACAGAATTCAATTCATGTGAGATTTAGAGATGCAATAGATCTATCTATATTATCTTCAATTTCTGCTATAAAGTCGATCGATTCAATAGATGAAAAAACATTCATTGTCTATTCCGAACCCCATGTAGACTTAGCCGAGTTACTTTTTAAATTTGCGGTTACCTCTGATACAATTATTGTTGAGCAAAGGGAACAGGAAAAGTCTTTAGAATCTATTTTTCAAAAGTTAACAGATTATGATTAGTATCTTTAAGAAAGAAATAAGAAGCTTTTTAAGTTCATTAATCGCTTATGTAGTTATTGTTGTTTTTTTATTAATTATTGGATTATTTACGTGGGTTTTTGCTGATGGTAATGTTCTTGTTTTGGGTCATGCTAATTTGGATATTCTCTTTTTTATGGCACCATGGGTGTTCACATTCTTAATATCTTCTATTACCATGAGGTCATTTTCAGAAGAATTAAAGCAAGGAACATTTGAAATTTTGAGCACAAAGCCTATTACTGATGTTCAAATTGTTTTAGGTAAATTTTTGGCATCAGTGACCTTAGTTGTCTTTGCAGTACTCCCAACATTGGTGTATGCATATTCAATATACAGATTGGGTTCACCCGTAGGCAACATCGACACTGGTGCTACTATGGGGTCCTATATTGGATTGATATTGTTGGGTGCTTCATATGCTAGTATAGGAATATTCTCATCTGTAATTACACCTAATCAAATTGTTGCGTTCATACTAGGTCTTTTTTTATGTTTCTTTTTTTATGTTGGTTTTCAGCAATTAAGTAACCTTTCATTATTTGGCTCATATGATAGTTTTGTTCAATCTCTAGGAATACAATTGCATTATGATTCAATTAGTCGAGGCGTTGTTGACTCTAGAGATTTGGCTTATTTTATGTCTTTAATCTTTATTTTTCTTAGTTTAACATTATTAGCTTTAAGGGGTAGAAAGTGGTAGTTAAAATTATTAATAAGAATAAAAAGATAATGGGAAAAGTCATTCTCGGTGCATTGGTGATTTGTTTGTTTAACTTCATAGCTAATGAGTTTTATTTCCGAATAGATTTAACCAAAGAAAAGAGATTTACATTATCCACTTCCTCACGAGAATTATTGAAAAAGCTGGATGACGATTTGTACATAACAGTTTTTTTGGATGGAGACCTTCCTGTTGAATACAAGCAACTTCAATCAGCTACACGAGACATATTAAATGAGTACAGATTGGCCTCTGATGGTAGGGTTAAGTTTGATTTTGAGGATATTTTAGCTGGCAAGAATATTAAGGAGAAAGAGTCAATCCTAAAAGAAGTTTTTAAAAAAGGGTTGCAAATTGAACAGCCCGAGTTAAGACCAGATGAGTCACCTACAGAAAAATACATATTACCATCAGGTATTGTTTTTTATAAAGGTAAAGAATATCCAATTAATTTATTAAAACGTCAATTTGGGAAATCATTAGAGGTTGAAATTAATAGCTCGATTGAACTATTAGAGTACGAAATTGGAACAGCTATTCGAAAAGGATTGTCGGGCAAAAGTATCAAATTAGCTTTCTCATCTGGTCATGGGGAGCTTTCATCAATAGAAACAGCTGATATAGCTAATTCATTAAGTGAATTTTATTCCTTAGATAGAATAAACCTTAATCTAAGAGATAGTAATTGTTATAAAATATTCGCTTCTGATGTAGTAAATAACCCTCAGAAACCTGTTTTTAGTGTATTAGTTGAGGGATTAATTAATAAGCTAAAATCATACAAAGGTCTTATAGTTGCAAAGCCCGTGATTGAGTTTACAGAACCAGAAAAATATATTTTAGACCAGTATGTGATGAATGGTGGCAAGGTTATTTTTCTCATTGAAAACCTACTAGCCGAAATGGATTCAGTTGCAAAGTACGGGCAGGTAATGACCGTAAATCATGGGCATAATTTAGATGACATCTTATTTCAGTACGGTATAAAAATAAAACCAAATCTTGTACAGGATATCCAATGTCATGGAATTCCAGCGATAAACCAGCAAACAAATCGTCCAGGGTTTTGGCCATGGATCTTTTACCCATTATTTAGTGCAGTTGATGACAACCCTGTTTCTAGAAATTTAGAAAATGTTTGGGGAAGATATTGTAGCACACTTGATACTACTGCTCGTAAAACTCTTAAAAAAACAGTGTTACTTCGTTCATCTAGTAAGTCAAGAGTGGCTGCGAATCCAGTATTGCTTTCATTAGATATTTTGAAGAATAAACAAAATCCATCAAATTTTAGAAATGGAAACCAAATTTCTGCTGTTCTTATTGAAGGAGAATTTATTAGCCCTTTTCGATATAGAGATGGTGTAAAAAGATCTTTTGATTTACCTTTTTCAGAGTCAATAGCTCAAAATTCAATGATTGTGATTGGTGATGGAGATTTAATCAGAAACCAAGTGTCCTCAGATGGTAAGGTGTATCCATTGGGGTATGATAAGTTTGCTTCTAAGCAGTTTTCTGGACCCGTAGAGTTTGCAAATAAAAAGTTTTTTCTAAATTGTGTTGACTATTTATGTGACGATAATAATCTTATAGAAGTGAGAAGTAAGGAGGTGATACTTCGTTTATTAGATAAAGGGAAGATTAAAAAAGATAAACTTTTTTGGCAATCTTTAAACATGATACTTCCCATTTTCATGATTATGATTTTTGGCCTTTTGAATACATTTTATCGAAGAAAAAGATGGGCTTGAGTATACATAGGTGCATACATTTGAGTTTTTTTGTTGTTTTGCTTTGTATTTTTAAGCCAAACTTTGCTCAAGATAATAGCTACTTGAGCTTAAGCAGTACGCCAGGATTTTTATTAGCCCATAGAGCAGATTTAAAGAATTTAGCTGCACATAATTATGGCTTTGATATTTCATTTGAAAAAGAAAAAGAAAATTCGTATTGGGGCACAAATTACAATAAGCCTTCGACAGGTATTGGACTTATGTATTATAATTTAGGTATGGAGCAAACAGGTCATGCTTTTGGGTTTTTGTCTCATATAAAATTAAAAGTTTTTTCATTCCGAGAGGTAGATTTTCGATTTAGAATGGGTGCAGGATTAGCATATTTAACCAAGAAGTTTGACGTTTTTGAAAATAGAAGAAATCAAGCTATTGGTAGTAATATTAATGGAAGTATGCAGTTTGGTTTGGTTGGTAGAAAAGAACTTACTAATGATGATTATATTGAGACCGGAATTTCCATCTCTCATTATTCTAATGCCGCTTTTAAGGTTCCGAATTTAGGGTATAATATTCCCTCAATTACATTAAGGTATGGTTTCCATAATAAAGTTGATAAGGAAATAAAACCTATACCTGTGCTTAAAAAGAAGAAAGTTGATTGGACTGCTCTTTTTATTTATGGCAGAAAGCAACGAAACTTTGCAAATCCAAAGGATTTCAATATTTGGGGCCTTCAATTAAGAGGATTATTCAATAAGGGTGAAGTGAGGGCTTGGCGTTTTGGTTTGGACTATACATTGGATAAGTCATATGTACACTCAATAAATCCTGAGATATCCCCATATCATATCTCAGTTATGGATCAGTCTGAGCTTGCTCTTGCTGGTGGTTTTCAGTGGGGATTTGGCAAGGTCAATATAATTGTTGAAATGGGTGCTTATTTATATAAGCCTTCAATACTCAAGAATGCATTGAGTCAGCGTATGGGGTTAGCTTACAAGTTTAATAAAAAATGGTATACACAAGGAATGCTGAGATTTCATCGAGGTGTAGCTGATTTTTTTGAAATAGGGTTAGGTTATCAATTATGAAATATCTTAGTTGGTATATAGTTATAATAATGTTGTCTTCATGCAGTGGTCAGCAAAAGGATGATTGCTTAACCAGTATGGGTGATATTGTTTCACTAGATAGAGATGTGTCTGGATTTGACAAACTATACGTTGAGGATAGAATAAAGGTTGTTTTAATTCAAGATAGTACTCAATATGGTAGAATAGAATTAAATGGACCATCCAATCTTTTAGATCAGATTGAAAGTAATGTGTCAAACAAGCAACTCAGATTAGTAAATAGGAACACCTGTAATTTTGTTCGTTCGTTTAATTATGAAATCAAGATAATTGTCTACATAAAAGAGTTGACGGGTCTTCACATAGAATCTATTGCAGAAGTTGTATCGAACGACACTATTAATATTGGATTTTTAAATATTTTACATCCAGCACTATCAGATATTAAGCTAATATTGTCTGGAGACGAGGTTTTCATTCAATCAAGAAATTCAGCTAAAACCATACTTGAGGGAAATTTAAGAGTTCTTAAGGGGAGCATAGAAGAAATTTCAGATTTAAATTCAGAACACCTTATTTGTGAAGAAGTATATATCGATTCACATTCTCCTTTAGACTGTTATGTTAATGCAACAAAAGGCATGTATATGAACATACATAATTCTGGTAATATTTTCTATCTCAATGAACCAAGTGAATATAAAATCCTTGCAAATAGAACGGGTTCTGGTCAGTTGATAAAAAAGTAAGGCCGATTCTTTGATGAATCGACCATTTACATACGCTTTAACTACTTAACAATAATGCTTTTAGGCTTAATTTTTTGTTTCTTTTTTATAACAACCTCTAACACGCCATTGATTAAGTTAGCTGAAATTGATTGTTGATCTGAGTTCTTTGGTAGAGCTATTCGTCTTTTAAAATCTTTAAAATTAATTTCAGACTTTAATAAGGTTAATCCTTCATTATTTTCTTGATTAGTCGTACCGAATATGATTAAGGTGTTGTTGTCAAGTGATAATGAAACATTTTTTTTATCAACCCCAGGCATAACTGTTTTGATATGGTATGATTTTTCATCTTCATAGATGTTCACTTTTGGAAGATTGACTTGGTTATCTTTTATGCTTTGAGTATTTAAAATCTCATGTAACACGTTATCAAAATTACTTTGGAAGATGTCTGTGATTACTTTAGGCTGTCTAATATTCATATTTTTTAATTTTATATTGAAACTACTATCAAATTACATTCCCAGTGTAAAATTAAGACAAAATGACACATTTCTCTTAAAATTGTTTAAATTAAACGCCATATTGGCATAAAATATTTAAATAGTTTACAAAAAAATCCGTTCTAGGTAAACCAGAACGGATTTGAAACTAGAATAATTATTTTAGTTATTTCTAGTGTTGAACAATAATTTTAGATGAGCTTCTTGAATTATTACCTTGAATCTCAACAAAGTAGTTTCCTGATTTCCAATTAGAAGTTGCTATTCGTATTGTTTTAGAATTTTTACCTTTTGATTGATAAATTATATTTCCATTAAGACCGTAAACCTTCAGTATATAATCTCCTTTGATGTTTGCATCTATATTAACAAAATTATTTGCAGGATTTGGATACGCATTAATTATTCTTGTTGTTGTGTTATTAGTTTTAGGTCGAACACTTGTAAGCATAGACTTTGTTTCCCAGATTCCCATACCATGGGTTCCTGCATATATCCTAGGACCTGTAGATGAATTACTTTCAACCTGAACAAGATCAAAAACGGGGACCCTTGGTAATGGTATATCGTTATCCACTCCATCACCTGCTTCTGACCATGTGGGGTTTGTAGATCGTCCATTATTGGTTGCCCAAATACCAAATTCTGTACCCAATATAATAACATCAGGATTTTTGATACTTACTACTGCGTGATAGACTGGGAATTTAGGTAGATTACTTTGAATACTTGACCAATTAGGCGATGCATCCATTGCATTTTCTGTGCTGTACACATAATTTGTATTACCATAATTTCCAATAGTTGCAATCATACGATTTGAGTTTTCTGGATCTATTGCAACTGACGTAATAGTTCTAGCTGAATTTACACCAAGCCCTTGTGATATGACTAAAGTGCTTAGATTCGAAGCTATTTGATTATTAATAGGCAAACTTAAGGTATCAAATTGTGTAGATAATAGATTATCAACTCTATAAATCTTTCCGTTGCCTGTAGTTACAAATAATGATTCACCGTTTTTGCTGGGAGTCATGTAATGAACACGCTTCAAGTTTGAAATTCTAAACCATCGAATTGATCCGTCTTTTGGATTTGTTGGGTCATGAGGCTTCCCATATACATTTTTACACATCCATATGCCGTCATTTGTAGCAAAGTATAATCTTGCGTTTGCTATTGAATCATCTGATTCTCTGTTACCATAGGTTTCGATACTATCAATAACTGCAGGATTTTCCCAAAGTGTAAATGGATTATTAAAATATCCTGTGGGTCTACTTGCTGATGCAAAAGAAGAGCTAATTCTATTGTCCCAAATAGATTCAAAACTTGAACCAGCAGTGATGGATCTTCTTAAATTACCGTATTGGCTCTCACCAAACATGAAATTTGGATTATAAGTACTTATAGCACATTCAAAACCGTCTCCACCTATCACTGTTTCAGCAATTTTTCTTGGATATGATTCTCCAGTAATTAGAAGTGTATTATTATCTTGTGTTCCTCCCAAAATTCTTCCTCTAACATCTGCTGCAATTCCATAGAATTGTGTTGTACTTAAATTTGTACTGATATTCTTATAACGATCTAATTCAGGGGTAGTTGTTCTAGCAACACCTCCATCGCTACATATGTACATGATGGGATCTTCCCCAGTATTATCAAACGTAATTAAGTGCTTATCCGAGTGAATTCCAAATGGGTTTTGAGGCGAGTTAAAGGTGTTTCCAACAATTTTAGGTCCATCTTGAAGTGTCCATTCTGCGAATAAAATACCTCCAATAAACACACGATCTTTATCACGTGGGTGAACTCCTAATGCAAGGTCATAAAGTCCTTGTGCTTGTAAACCTATGTAGGTGAATGGTGCAAAAAATTGGCTCATTTGACCAACTTCTTGTGTAAATGTTTGTCCTGCATCGGTCGATCTGTAAAGTCCAGTTAACGAGCCTCCACCATAGCTTTGACCATCAAAAGTTACATTACCTACGGTGAGAATATAACAATAGTTATCGTCTGATTCAGCCCAACCAATTGCCGCTCTTCTATTGTTAGTGAAACCACCAATAGTTTGATAGGATGATATATCATTTGGGGTAGCAGATCTCCAGATTAAATTTCCAATACTAGCAAGTAAAACGCCATTTTTATTGAATTTTATTTCTTTGCAGCTGCCGCCTTTTATCAATTTCCAGGTATCACCACCATTCTCACTAACTCTCAATCCGTTGGAAGAGCCTGAGTAAATATGATTAGTTGTAGGGTGGGCTGTTAAGATGTATACATTACCAAACGATTTGGTGTTTGCAAGCTCGCTAAAAGTCTCTCCATCTGTAGATTTATATATTCCCATTCCGTTGAAACCAGAACCTTCATCCCCATTAGGGTTTGATAGTAATAAGCCATTTTCACCTGTACCGTAAAACAATGTACCATCATTTGTTTGAGCCATGCTTACAATACCAAAATTTTCATCTCCTAAAGTGATTGGAGACCAGCTGCCTCCACCATTAGTTGATTTAAACACAGAACCAGAGACTCCTCCTGTATAAAGAATTGACGAATTATCTTTATCGATAACAAGACATCGTGTACGCCCACCAATATTATCAGGTCCTCTGAACTCCCATTTTAAGGGCCAGTCAGATTTGAATTTTGTATTATTTTGGAGGCTAATCTCATCAATAACTTGATTAACATCTTCATTAGATACAAAACCAGTATTCTGGTTGGCTCTTACTGATTTTAAATAAGACTGATATCCAGATATACCCTGAGTCTGTTTTATTCTTGGTGTATAGGCATTTCCAGGGACATCAATTGTTGAAACGATTGCGAAAATCGCTAGTGATAAAGCAGCTAACGCTAATATTATTGTACTTCTTTTCATAACTTTAAATATGATCACTTATTAAACATACGAATTTAAGTTTTGATTTAATACTTTCAAAGAATAGTTGACCTAGGTTGGTCATAAAATGGTAAGAAAACAATAATTATTTTTTCCGATTGAAACCATATTGTGTATAGATAGATATAAATGAAGAATTATTGGCTAGCAACAGTATATATAATCCTTTTGGGAAATAATTAATTCGAATGCCATTTTGCCAATTATGAGCTCGATTGTAGTTTCTCCATTGAATTAAAAAGTTTAGGTCAAAATGAATACCAGGTGTATATGACAGCTCACTTAACCCCTTTGTCCAAACGATACTTCCAATAATTGAATCTTGTTTACCTAGTAAGCCTTCATTTTGAACAATTATTTGATTTGGTTCGCCTGGCTTGTCAAATGAAACATAATAGGGTTTCATAATTCCTAATATTGGCCCTACTGAGGCACCTAAAAATAGTTTGGGTGAATTGTCTTGATGGGAGCCAATTTGATGATGAAATGTAAAGTCAATTCCAAATCCTCCTCCAGCATTAATTTTCCCGAGTACATATGGACTGGGATTGATGTACTTTTCATTTTTAATTCGCGTTTCTTGGGCATGTTTTATTGTATGACTGTATAGCGTAATCGAGTTTTTAATTTTTGAGTTGACTTTAGGAAAGCATGATTGAAAGTAAATTCCATACCCGTTTGTTGATATATTTATTCCTCCTGATAATTCAATTGAATGCTCTTGTGCATTTACACACAAAGCATTAAAAAAGAAAAACGTAAAAAATAAGTTGATGATATTCGTTTTAATCACAACCACTAAATTTCTAATAATTTACTAGATAATCCAAGACTTTGGATGATTTAATATTCATATGTGAATCTGTGAATTGGACAGTACCTCTATTATAAAAGATGATTTGTGGTGATTCATGTTTTATGTTAAAATATTTGGCAATTTTTAAAGAAAAATCACGCTGCTTTATTACGTCAACAAGAACAAAATTTGCACTTTCACTAATTTCTTTATGAATTCGTTCTATTCGTTGTAGTGCCATAGAGCTTATAGAACACCGATAACTGTGTTTGAAAATTAGTACAGGCCTTTCTTCTTCTAGCAAAGATTGAATATCATAATCCTTGGTAACTGACCACATGTTAACGGCTTATACTGCTTTGTTCTGAGAGATTTTGACCTGACTCATTCCCGGACAGGCATCTCTTGATTTACACGATACAAAAGCTGTACTTATGATAATTGCAAGAAATAGCAGGGATAAGATTTTTTTTATGTTCATGATAGTATGATAATATTGTGAGCGTTTAAAGTTAAACGTATTTACATTAAAATTAGTGCAAAGTAAAGATATTATCACGGTTTTATCTAGTAACGAGGGTATTCGTTTCATTCAAAATAATTTAAATAAAGATCCAGTTGCTTTAGCACTTAAGTATGCTGGTAAAACATCATTTGATTTAAAGATAGCATTGCAATTAATTGCTATTTATAGAAAAGCAGCTCAAAAAGTACCCATTATATCAAAGAATTTATTAGCTATCAATCAGCGTTCATACGAGCAGTCAACTTCAGAAGAGGTCGCAAAATATAAGTCTACTTTTATCAGTGGGGGAAAATTACTTGATTTGACAGCTGGTATAGGTGTGGATAGTATTTATTTAGCTGAAAACTTTGAACAGGTTGAAGCTATTGAATTGAATCAATCTCTTCATTTATTAGCAAGTTTTAACCTCAAAAAATTAGGAGTTACCAATATCAAGAGAATACATGGTGATGCTATTGAGTTGTTACCTAATAGAGTAGCGGATTGGATATATGTTGACCCTGACAGAAGAAGTAGTCATAGGCGATCTGTTGATTTAAGATATTTAAAACCAGATATTTTGGGTAATATAGACTTGATGAAGAAAGTAGCATCAAAAATCTATATTAAACTATCTCCGTTATTCGATTTAAGTGAAATTATGAGATGTTTTGATAACCTAGCATCTGTTCATGTAATTGCAGAAAAAAACGAGGTTAAAGAGGTGGGAATTATCATTGACTGTTCACTAGCTAATGAAACAAGTAATGCATTTATTCATCTAGCAGATGTTTATAATAATTTTAGAGTTTCGGTCCCGTTCGAAGAGTATTTTTCACGAAAAAACTATACTTATGAAAACAATTACAACAAGTTTTTGCATATTCCTTCAGTTTTAGTAGCAAAATCTTCATGCTTCCATTTTTTTACAAAGAGCAAAGGCGTTTCTAAGCACTTAAATTTCCAAATTTTTTTTTCTAAAAATAGTGCTTTAACAGGGTTTAGAACATTTAGTGTTATTGATAAATCATCGTTAACTGTCAAGAAAATAAAAGAATCCTTAAGAAAAAATAATTTGAATAAATTAAACATTATAATTAAAGGAATAAATGAATCACCAGCTAAATGGCATAAAAAATTAGGCACAACAGATGGGGGTGATTGGTTTTTATTTTTATTAAAATCTAGAGATAATGAAGCGATTCTCTGTAGGCGTTTTATTTAAGCTTACTTTTAATAAAGGCTTCTAAAGCTGCAACCATACTAGGGTGCTGGGGAGATGGTGCTGCTATTGTATTCTTTAATCCAGCTTCTGTCAAAGCTAGATCTGTTGTTTTACCCCAACCAGCAATTGCTCGATCTTCTTGTTCAAAATCCGGAAAATTCGCAAATAACGATGAAATACCCTGTGGGCTAAAAAAGACTAAGATGTCATAATAAACGCTTGCTAAATCAGACAAATCTGAATTCACTGTGTGATACATGATTGCTTCTGTATGGTTGATTTCCATTTTTTCCAAAAAATTAGGAATAACCTCATTACGTATATTAGAACAAGGAAAGAGATAATTGAGTGTTTTATGTTTTTTTAGGAGGTCTAAAAATGAGGAATTAGTACCTTTTCCTACAAACATTTTTCTTTTCCTCAGCTGAGTATATTTCTGAATGTACAAAGAAACTCCTTCATTGGTACAGAAATACTTCATTGTGGTAGGAATATCTACTTTCATTTCCTCAACTATTCTGAAAAAATGGTCAATTGCATTTCTTGAATTGAAAATAATGGCATCATGATCAAGAATCCGAAGTTTTTGCTTGCGTAAGTCCCTTGCCGGAACAGCTTTAACTTCTATGAATGGGTGAAAATCCACCTTAACTCCAAATTTTTCGGTCAGGGTGTCATAAACAGTTTTTTTGCCACCGGGGTGTGGTTGAGAAATAAGAATACTTTTAATGCTCAATTTTTATCTCCTTATATGTTATCGAACAATACCTTCATGAAAACCATTACACATATAAATTCGAATGTGCAAAGGTAAACAATTACAGTTAAAATGGGATAGCTAAAATTGTTTATTAGAATAACTGTGGTACCAATAAATCGAAGAGCAAGGTATATCAATAATGTTATTAAGACCACTATGTAGAACTTGCTAATTAATCCATAGGAGTATACATCTACAAGAGTTAAGCTTCCAATTATAATGGCAAATAATTGATTTATGCCATATTGATAATCAATAATTAAGTTGAATGTTTGTTTGGCTCTATGTAGTTGAAAGTAAGAGTAATCTAACATTAGTTTAACTAAGAATAAGCTTACAATACCCCCTAATATTATAAAGAATCTCATTGTATCAGTCTCATTAAACCAATATATATCGGGTAAATAAGAGTAAATAGCTATGCTAAATATTAAGGTCACAAAAAAAAACGAACTTAATCGAAAGATAATATTCTCATTATATTTTTCACTTTGCCATTGAAACCTTTGAATTGGGATTAATGATAAATGCTTTATGTGAAGAAATAAGTTAGGAATTAGAACATATATAAAAGCAATTAGAAGTAAGGCTAGAATAAGTGAGTACTTAAGAATTCCAGGAACCTCATGTCTTAGTAATAGCTCATGTATAATGATTGTTTCTTTCAATGCTTCAAAGTTCATCTAATTATTAGAAATAATTAATAATTCCAAAATGTATCTTAGCTGAACCCAATTGAAATCCATTATTATTTTGAGATCCTAAAGCATAAGATATGTTAAGAATACCTTGCCCAATTTCAAGATTACTAGAAAGACCAAATCCAATTGGTTTATCATAAATGATTGATGAGCTTTTAATTTTGTCTTCGTATGCTGCAGCATTTATAAATAAGCCTATATAGCTATTTGTTCCAATAAGATATCGATATTCTAGTGTATAAATGAGTGATTTACTAGCAAAAAACTCATTTTCATCAAATCCTTTTAAGTTAGAATAACCACCAAAATTGTATAGTTCGTTAAAAAATACTTGCTCACTGAACAACCCTCTAAATGATAAATTTTGGTGAATGGTACTTTTCTCTTTGATTGGAATAAACGATGTTAAGTTTATAAATGCATTTAGTCTTAATTGTTTCAGTTTGATAGTGTCATAAAGTGATAAAGTTTTTCCTGTTTCCGAGTCAAAAAATTTCATGTTATTTATTACTCTATTTTTTTTTATAGTTTTTTGGCCAATAGCAAGATCAGTCAGAATCGCAAATCCTCTTCTTGGATTATTTAAATAATCAACTTTTTTCTTATACATGCTCAGGCCATAGTTGTCAATATTGAAGGGGTTATTGCTAGGAATTCTTTCTTGCAACCTGATAGAATTGGTGTCAACGCTTAAGAGATTGCTTTGTATATTTTGGTAATAAAATTGAATGTAATTGTTGCCACTGTTCTGATGTCTAATGGAAAGTTGGCTATTTAAGTTTAAGAATAATGTGTCAAATTTATTAAGTTTAAATTCTCCATTAATTCCAAATTTTGAGTTAAAAAGGTATGGAATGGTTGAAGATAAATTAAGTTTTTGAGAGTTTTTGAGGTAGTTTTTCCATTGAATTTGTAACTGTTTTCCACTTTTAAATAAATTATTTAATTTAACATTTAGTTCTCCGGTTATTAAAAGAGTATTTTCTTCAACGTTATTACTATTTGGGGCTAAGCCTATAATGCCGTCAAACTGATCTATTGATGAATCGTCAATATTTAATATAATTCTGACTCTTCCCCTAAAAAAAAGAATCTGAGTCTCTGATTTGACTTTTACTAAGGGCAAATTTTCAAGCTTGGTATCGATGTTTTTAATATTTCCCTCGTTGTATAGAGCCCCTTCTTCAATATCGAGATATTTGCATAAGTATTTTTTTGATAGGCTAGAATTACCAATAACAACAATGGTGTCATAAACAAACTGTATATATGGATCTAATATGATATTCGCGACCAATGTATCTTCTTTAATTTTTGGTTCTGTAAGAGATATAGAGACAAACGGGAAACCCTTGTTTTCATAATCTTGCATCACTTTTTTTTGCAATTTTGAAAACGTAACTAAATTTAAGGTCTGTCTTTTAGCTGATCCTATGTACTCATCAGGAAGATTATGGGTATTAATTTCCATATGTGCGAATGGAACACCATGGTTTAAGTACGCAATAATTGTGTCATTAGCATATTTTGTTGAGTCAATGCTCGCAGCTATGAAGCCTTTAGTGCGATAGTTATTTATTTCTTGTTGTAGTTTACGAAAAACAGATGAAGAGTCAGGCAATTGGGTGTAGGATGTGTTACTCTCACTTTTAATGCTCAAAGTGACCATTTGAGCTTTGCAAAAAAAAGGAAGGATAAATAAGCTAGTGATTACTAAAACTTTGTACACGTTTAATTACAAAAATAAACGATATTGCATTAGTAAAAATTATAATTGTCAGGAATATATATCCATATACCATTTTGTAAAAAGGCATGTTTTTATTGTGATTTTCATTTTTCAGTTTCATTTAAAATAAAAGAAAAAATTATCACAGCAATTTGCCAGGAATTAAAGAAAAGAAAAGATTTTTTTGATTCGAAGGAATCGATCAGTTCCATTTATTTTGGAGGAGGAACTCCGAGTGTTTTGTCTATAAAAGAAATCGATGAAATTTTAGGAGTGGTCTATGGTCATTATAACATTGAAAAAAATGCTGAAATAACATTTGAATGTAATCCTGATGACTTATCTAAAGAATATTTAAGAGAATTAAAGTTTGTTGGGATTAATCGATTAAGTATTGGAATTCAGAGTTTAAATGATGAGCATCTTAAATGGATGAATAGGAGCCATGATGCTTGTCAAGCTAAAAAATCTATTGAATATGCCGCAGAGGCAGGTTTTAATAATATAACATTAGATTTAATTTATGGCCTTCCTCAACTTGGTGACAGAGAATGGTCAGATAGTCTTAAAGAGGCTCTTAATTTACCTGTAAACCATCTTTCGGCTTATAGTTTAACCATGGAAGAAAATACTCCGTATGTTAAATTAGTAAATCAAGGGAAATATAAGAAACCAAGTGATGAAACTTCGTCAGGTCATTATCAAATACTGGTCCAACAGACCAGGGATCTCGGTTGGGAGCATTATGAGGTTTCATCATTTTGTAAGCCAGGTAATTATTCAAAACATAATTCATCATATTGGAGTGGCAACAAATACCTAGGAGTTGGTCCGTCGGCTCATAGTTATGATGGCATTAGTAGGCATTGGAATGTGAGTAACAATCAATCTTATCTTGAATTTATCCGTTCAGGAAATCG
The DNA here is from genome assembly GCA_913043145.1 of uncultured Bacteroidota bacterium. Lineage (GTDB taxonomy): Bacteria > Bacteroidota > Bacteroidia > NS11-12g > UBA9320 > UBA9320. The sequence goes on along the minus strand of CAJWLP010000004.1, from coordinate 21,291 downwards.
ATCTTTTGAGACTGAAAAACTCACAATAAATAATCGAATGAATGAGTATTTATTGACTGGATTGCGGACTAAATGGGGAGTGGATTTAAAGTTGTTATCTGACAAGTATAATTACAATGTTGCTTCCATATTTGAGGAGGATATTAAGTATTGGACTTCATTAAATTGGTTAGAAATGAAAAATTCAAAAATGAAACTGACAGATAAAGGCATGCTATTCGCGGATCATATTTCAAGCACACTTTTTATGAGTTGATTTATTCGTCCCAAATGTCGTCGTAACTTTTTATTTTTTTCTTTTGATCTTGCAGCGTACTTTCTCCCTTTAATGTTTGTATGAACCTCTTTTTTTCGTTCCTAACTTCTTCTTTGATATTTTCCTTTACGGTTGATCGATCATATTTAATTTTTAGATCATTTGGAGTTCCTTCCATGAGTACGTATGCAGTAAGTCCGCCATTCTTATTTCTTTCAATTCTTTTTTCTGCTTTTTTAGCTATCCAATTTGCCTTTGTTGCTAGCAATTCTGCTACACTTATTTCCATAGCATAAGACATTAAATTGTCAAAGGTATGCGTGCCTTCTAGTTGGAGGTTGAGTGCGTTATTCTCAATTTTCATTTTTGGAATAAAAATAGTTTCATCAAATATTTCAATAGAATTATTCAATGTTTTAAACTTTATGTTTTCTAAATCTTTAACGTGAACAAAGGATGAAAGTTCTTTTAGTGGCTCATATCCAGTCAAAGCACCATTTTCAATTGTTATTGTTGATTTAGCATAGAGTTTAGGTAGAATTGGTTCATAATCATGATTCAAAATCACTTTGGTAACAATACTACCATCTAATATTCCACTTATATTTTTATCTGTAATTTCACCCTGATAAAAATTATTAAACTGGCTAAATAGTTTTTTGATATTGACTTCATGTAATTCACTTTGTATGTCAAGTAGATAATTTTCACCCCAATTATTCATTGACACATCCCCATATATTGTACCGTCAAGTGCAGCCATTTTGAGGTCTTTTAGTTGAATTGATTTTTTGTCAGAAATCAATGTTCCATTAATTGATTCGGCTTTAAAATCATTAATATTAAAATTGTTTACTTTGGTTGTTAACTTGAAATGAATTGGGGATAATTCATTGTTGTTATTTTCTGTTTTGGTCGTTGAATCTTCAGTTAATAATTCATTAATATATAAGTTATTAACTTCCAAATCACCAATAAATTTAGTTTGATTTTTGTCGTTAAATATGGATGCTACATTCTCAATATAGCCACTTATATTTGCTTGAGTTTGGTTATAATTGATTAGTGTATTTTGAATAATTAGACTATCATCTTTTGATTGAACTTCTGCACTTAATTCATGAATAGTTAGTTCAGGATTTATAATTTTACCTTGAATGTTTTTTATAGAAATTGCACCATTGTAGTCAAAAGTATTGGGTATTATTTTACTTTGGTTTATATCATAAGTAATTGATATAGAGCCATTTAAATTTATTAAACCGGCTGAGGGAATAAAATTTGGATTAGGCGTAAATTTAGAAATGAACACAGGATCTAATTTTGCTGAACCCTGCCATTTTATTCTTGGCTTTTCAAAATCAATGACCTCAATATTTCCTTCAACATGATTTGAGCCATTACTTGCACTTCTTAGTTTACAATAGAACGTGGAATTTTTAATATTTTCTAAATTTGGCATAGAAAACATGCCTTTTGCATCAAGTTGATTTATACCGATTTTATTTTCTTTCATTATTAAGTTGCCATCAGTCAGTTCATATTCAAACCCGATAGATAACTTTCCATTTTTGCTTGAATTTCCATTTATAAATCCATCGATAGCAAGGTTCCCGTCAAGATTAAAATTATCAAAATTATTTTTTAAGCTGGTTGGTAAAATATGAATTAAATTTTTGGCATCCGCTCTTCCATTTTTGAATTTAATATCAACAAGCGAGGATTCATCATAATTTATTTTACCATGAGTTGAAAGATTAATACTTTCAATGTTTAATTCAGTTGGGTCAATGATTATTGTTTTGAGGTTTGTATTTACAATAATTTTAGTGTCAAACGATACATTTTTATCATCAATGTAGTCATCATTACTAACTAAAAGATTTAGTTTTTTAAGATCAGATTTAATCTTTAAGTATGTAGACGAATTATTGTACTTGATGCCAATATTGGATAATGAGGTAAATCCATTAATATTCGTTTTGGAGGGAATATGGTTATATTTTAAGGAACAATTCAGCAGTTTAAGTTGATCAATTTCAAAACCTATGTTCTTAGATCTTTTATCATTAGATGACTTAATTATATCATAGTTATTTGAGTTTACGAAGTCTACAATGTTAATAGTTCCCCCTCTTATTGAAATTTCATCAATGATATATTTGCCTTGATAAAGTTTCACAATATTTAAATATAAATTTACCTCGTTGGCTTTGATTAGTTTATCTTTATAAAAAGGAACACTTTCTTCTACAGATATATTAGAAAGTCGAACACCAATTTTAGGGAAATCCAGTATTCGGGTAACTTTAATATCATCCACACTTACACGAACGGCAAGTGATTTACTTATTTCAGAAACCAACATTGGTTGTATGTTTTTTTGAAAGTAAAAAAACAGTGCTGCTGAGATTCCTGTAATAATTATTAAAACAGCGACCAATATTTTGAGAGCTTTTTTCATGCTTTTCTTGAGAAGGCAAAATAATAAATATACTCTTGGAAGTTATACAACGAATTAACACCCCTTTTTCATGTGTCCTGTTTCACATCTAACAAATTGGTGTCATTTTTTAAGCATCTTATGATTGTTTTTGTAAACGCAAATAAAAAAAGTCCCGCCGTTAAGCGAGACTCTATTCATTTGATAATCAGTGTGGGAACTGCTGGATTCGAACCAGCGACCCTCTGCTTGTAAGGCAGATGCTCTAAACCAACTGAGCTAAGCTCCCAAAAGGGCTGCAAATATAATTTGGGTTAATTAAAAACAAAATATATTTATTACATGATTTTGCTAGTTTGTTTCATCCTTTTTTACCTATTATGATTTTTATAATATGTATTAAAATTGTGGTATGAGAGCATTGGTCCAACGTGTATCTGAAGCCTATGTAGAGGTGAATGAAAAAAAAATTTCTTCAATAGATAAGGGTTTATTGGTTCTAATCGGGGTTCAAGATACAGATGACCAAACTGATATTACTTGGTTGTCAAATAAGATTATTAAAATGCGACTATTTGAGGATGTTAATGGGAAAATGAACCAAAGCATAAAGGATGTTAGTGGAGAGCTATTGGTTGTAAGTCAGTTCACACTCCATGCATCTACCAAAAAAGGGAATAGACCCTCTTTTATAAATGCTGCTCATCCAGATATTGCTTTACCCCTTTATCAAACCTTTGTAACCGAGTGTCAAAAGCAAATATCCACACAGACAGGTCAGTTTGGGGCTATGATGCGGGTAGGTTTAGTCAATGATGGACCAGTAACAGTTTGGCTAGATAGTAGAAATAAAGAATAAGTCTTTTCTAACTGTTTTTTTATTGTGAGGCTCAAGCTTAATTTTGTATTAAAACAATACAATATGAATACGAATACACAGACACTACCTAAATTATATAATGAAGCACAGGATTTTATGCCATTGCTTGGCACTGATTATGTAGAACTTTACGTCAGTAATAGCAAACAAGCTGCTCATTTTTATAAAACAGCGTTTGGTTTTCAGGGTATTGCTTATGCAGGTTTGGAAACAGGTTTACAAGATAGAGAGAGCTATGTTTTACAACAGGATAAGATAAGATTAGTTCTTACTTCTCCCTTAAAAAGTGGAACAGATATTGGAAGACATATTGAGTCACACGGTGATGGGGTAAAGGTTGTTGCTTTATGGGTTCCGGATGCTACGGAAGCTTATAATGAGGCTATCAAACGTGGAGCGAAACATTATATGTCTCCAACACAAGAGGAGGATGCTGGGGGCAAGGTAATTCGATCAGGCATTTACTCCTATGGGGAAACTGTCCATGTTTTTGTTGAACGCCAAGATTACAACGGAGTTTTTCTTCCTGGTTACACTGCATGGGAGTCTTCTTACAATCCAACAAGCACTGGCTTAATGTATATAGATCATATGGTTGGAAATGTGGAGTTGGGTCAGATGAATACATGGGTCAATTTTTATAAAGATGTCCTTGGATTTGCTCAGATTGTTTCTTTTGATGACAAAGATATCTCAACAGATTACACCGCTTTAATGAGTAAGGTAATGAGTAACGGAAATGGGCGAATTAAATTTCCAATCAATGAACCTGCTGATGGGAAGAAGAAGTCACAAATTGAGGAATACCTTGACTTTTATGAAGGCCCTGGGGTACAACATATTGCTGTTGCTACTAATGACATCATTAAAACAGTACGAGAATTGGTATCAAGAGGCGTAGAATTTTTGCGTGTGCCCGACAATTATTATGATGTAGTTTTAGACCGAGTAGGAGAAATAGATGAAGATATTGCTCCACTTAGAGAATTAGGAATTTTAGTTGATCGAGATGACGAAGGGTATCTGCTTCAAATCTTTACAAAACCAATCGAACCAAGACCAACGCTATTTTTTGAGATTATTCAACGAAAAGGAGCTACTTCTTTTGGTAAAGGCAACTTCAAAGCTTTATTTGAAGCGATTGAAAGAGAACAAGAATTGAGAGGTACACTTTAAGAAGATTAGCAGATTTACACTTCATCTCTTCGGTCTGCACCCCAGAGTAATTTGTTCCTTATTGTATCCATATAACTGACCCCCTGTAGTTGAATCATTGAGAATTCGAAAGAGGCACGTTTTAAAGTTAGTTTGGTGTTAGATGGTACAACAAATGACCTAGAATCTAATGTGATAAGTACATTTTTTCCTCGACCACTAGTATCGATTTCCAAAACGGATTGGTCTGGAATTATAACAGGTCTTACCGTTAGATTATGAGCAGCTATTGGAGTGATAACCAATGAATTAGATCCTGGAAAAATAAAGGGGCCACCACAACTTAAGCTGTATCCAGAGGACCCAGTTGGAGTAGCTACGATTAATCCATCTGCCCAATAGGTGTTTAAGAATGATTCATTGAGGCTAGTTTTTAGTGTAATCATGGCTGATGTGTCACGCTTCTGAATGACAAAATCATTCAGTGCATATGGAAATTCATTGATTTCGTCCACATTAGAATCCACCTGAATTACGGTTCTTTTTTCGATACTAGTTAACCCATTTTTTAAAGCATGGATTGCTTTGTCTACTTCATCAATTTTTATATTAGCCAAAAAGCCGAGTCTACCCAAATTGATACTCATCACAGGAAGTGCGCTGTCTCTCACAAGAGATAAAGTGTCAAGAGCAGTTCCATCACCGCCAAGACTTATTAAACAATCAAAATGCTTATTTAATAGAGATTCATTACTGCACGTGGGGTGGTTGATATCATATTCTTTCTTTAAGAACTTTCCATACGAATAAGTGGTTTCAAAAATTATATCGTTAGCATTGAGTGCTGAAACAAAACGTTCAAAAAACAATGGAAAGTTAGGATATTTAATGGGTCTTCCGTAGAGTGCTACTTTCATTTAAATGGCCTTTTTAAAGTGTACAAAGAAACCATGTTCTTTTAAACTGTTCAAACTATATTCTAATCTAAGAATTTGATCGTTATAAAATAGGGTATTTAAACCCAGCCCAGCTGAGTACAGGAAAGCATTGACCAATTGATTGGTTTCGTTGGAATAATTATAATTTACATAACCTGCATCAGAGTATATTTCCCAATACATATTTACAGGGAGTTCTTGGTAATTTTTGAATGGGATAAAGGGTAGAGATAGATTAGAGTTCAAAGCATGAATTCGGATTGCGGCATTCCCTTTTAGTCCACTTGTACCATCTATGACATAATGTTCAAATCCCCGAATACTTTCTTGATAACCCAGTATTTTCCGCTGCGAATAGGGTGGTTCTTTATTTGAATTCAATTGGGTATAGCATGACAAAGCAGTATAAACATTGGGGAAAATTTTAGTAAATTTTTGCATTTTTAATCCCATTCTGAAATTATACGCTCGACTTTGATTAGCCCATAATAATTCAGTCATATCGACACTCATAAAGCTTCCTTCTGTTGGGAAAAAGGGGTTGTTTCTTTTGTCAATTTCAATGCGACATTGGATTGTAAATGTATTTTGATCCTTTGCATTATTTATGAGATAGTCATTGGTTGGAACAGAAGAGTCAATTTGATCGTATTGGTATTTTGTTGAGAGGTAAAAATGGGTGAAAGGAGTTAGCCGTTTACTGACTTCTATTGCAGCTTGTGTATTTTTGATAAGATCATTTTTATCATTTTTATAAAATTGTAAACTATCGTTTATTGTTTCATACCACAATTCATTTTGTGAGGAGTAATCCATTAATGCTTTGATACCCCAGTTACTTTCTTGTGATAGAAATGGTATCCGATATTCTAAACCAAATTTGGTATTGTAACCCGTTTTAAATTTAGTTTTTAGGGTGTGGTTTCTTCCCCATAGGTTGTAGTTAAAAACATACAAACCATAGTTTGTTCGACTCGGATCAAAGTCTAAATTTCCCCAGACATTAAAGTTTCGGTCGCTAAATTCGACAAATGGCAAAGGCCAGTGGTACCATTTTTCAACGACATGTATAACTATTTTAATGCAGACTTCATAGTGGTTAACACTATCAATGAACGTGTTTATTTCCACTTTATTAAATAGGTTCAAGTTTAAAATTCTTGACTGAGATTGATTGACGAGTTCTACAAAGACCTCGTTATAAACATATGAAGAACCTTCTTCAAAGAGGAGTTCTCTTTTGATGACAAAACTGTTAGTTTGATTGTTCCCTTTGATTTCAATTGAACGAATGGGAAGGGATTCATAGGCCTGGGTCATTCGGGTAATCAATGACAATAAAACATAAATCGAAATTCTAGAAATCAATGTATTTCATTAAAGATTGAAATTTACGATCTATGTTTTCTTTATAGTCTTCGTCTCCAAATGTGGCAATAACATCATAGCCAAATCGATCAAATCCATTGATAATTCTCTCGACATTTGAGGTATTTATTTTCACAGTTACTTTAATTCGAGCAGAATCTTCATCCTTATGAAGCCACATAACAAGGACTTTACTTCCCTCCCCTTCAATTATTCGAGATAGCTCATTAGTAGAATAATGTGCTGATGACATTTCAAGAATTAGAATTGATCCGTTTTGCTCAATAGATAGTGTTTGAGAAAGTGAATTAATCATCTGATTTTTTGTGAGAATACCTACCCATTCTTGATTTTCTCCTAAAACTGCACAGACATTCTTAGCAGATGACTTAAAAATTTGTAGTACATCAAAAAGGTGCATTTGGTAATGAACACTTAAAAATCCGGGAGAAATTAAGTTTTCGATAGTTTTTTCTTTTGAAGATATGCAGTCCTCCAGGGTAACAGAGCCAATGAGTTGATTGCTTTTTTGGACTGGGAGCTCAAAACATTGAGCATCTATCATTACTTCGACACACACAGCAGGTGATGTTTTTTCATTTATTTCAGGGATGATATAAGTGCTTCTTGCAGCAATCATTTTTAATTAATTTAACGTATTCATTATTTTTTTGTTGTTAGAGTTGATGCAAGATAACCAATTATTGATTAATTGAAGTCCCTGAGGTGTCAGAATAGCCTCAGGGTGAAATTGTACTCCCCAAATGGGCAAAGTATGGTGGGCAATAGCCATTGGTTCATCTTTATTTGAGGTTGCAATTAAATTTAGTGACGTATTTTGAATATTATCCAATATTAGTGAATGATATCGGCAGACTTTTAAAGGGGGGGTTACTTCAAAAAACAGCGGATGATTCACATTGTATTTTAAGGTGCTCATCTTCCCATGCATTGGATAGTTTGATTGAATGAGGCTAGCACCAAAAAATTCTCCGATAGCTTGCATTCCCAAACAGACACCAAGAATGGGGAGTTTATTGTGATATTGTTTAATCAAAGACATCATTTTACCTGCATCTTTCGGCTTTCCTGGTCCTGGAGATAATATAATTCCTTTGTATTTTTGATTCAAGTTGTCTAGTTCAATCTGATCATTTCGTATTACTTCTACTTCAGCACCACATCTTAAAAAATAGTCATACAGATTGTATGTAAAGGAGTCGTAATTATCCAATAAAAGTAGCACCGTACAAAAATAGACACGATAAGAGACGAACACTTAGAATTATTATATTTATTTCGTAGGAATGGATTTTGATAAGTTCACGAGTTTAAGCCAAGATAAGCATCATGCGATTTATACGGCACTTGTCAAACCAAGGATGGTCGAGGAAAAGATGCTTAAGCTCCTCAGGCAAGGTCAAATTTCCAAATGGTTTAGTGGAATCGGTCAAGAAGCTATAGCAGTGGGAGCTACACTAGCTCTTGAACACGACGAATATATATTCCCACTTCATCGAAACTTGGGAGTATTTACTACACGAAACATTCCATTAACAAAATTATTTGAACAATGGAAAGGCTCAAGTAATGGATTTACAAAAGGGCGTGATCGATCTTTTCATTTTGGATCAATTGATCATCATATTGTTGGAATGATTTCTCATTTGGGATCGATGTTAAGTGTTGCAGATGGGGTATCTCTTGCACATAAATTAGATGGTAAACAAAAAGTAAGTTTAGCCTTTAGTGGAGATGGAGGTACTAGTGAAGGTGAGTTTCATGAGGCCATTAATTTGGCAGCTGTTTGGGATTTACCTGTGATTTTTTTAATCGAAAACAACGGTTATGGATTAAGTACTCCTAGCCGTGATCAATTTAGGTGTGAGCATATTTCAGATAAGGCAATTGGTTATGGCATTGAAGGTAGGATTATAGATGGTAATAACGTATTAGAAGTTTTTCATGAAGTATCAGCAATAGCATCAGATTTGAAAAAAAACCCACGTCCATTTTTACTAGAATGCAAGACTTTTAGAATGCGAGGACATGAAGAGGCAAGCGGAAATAAATATGTTCCAAAAGAACTTATGGAAAAGTGGGGAGAAAGGGATCCAATTCTTAATTATGAGAATTATTTACTAAGGGAAAATATTGTAGATGATAATCTATTGCAAAAAGTACGAAATCAAATTTCGGATGAAATTTCAGATGCTGTTTTAGTTTTCTCATCAACTGATTCAACGGAAATTAATAGCCATAATGAAATAAATGACGTTTTTAGAGATCACCATCCAATCTCAAGAAACCCTAAAGGTGAGACCAAGGAATTAAGATTCATAGATGCTATTCAAGATGCCTTAAAAATAGCGATGAAAAAGCATGATAATTTGATACTAATGGGTCAAGATATTGGATCATACGGTGGAGTATTTAAAATTACTGAGGGTTTTGTAGAGGAGTTTGGGGAAAGTAGGGTAAGAAATACACCAATTAGTGAAGCTGCACCATTAGGAGCTGCATTAGGTTTGACAATTGGCGGTAAGAAAGCAATGGTTGAAATGCAGTTTGCTGATTTTGTAAGTTGTGGTTTTAACCAAATAGCTAATAATTTAGCAAAAACACACTATCGTTGGGGACAGCATAGCGATATTGTGATTAGAATGCCAACTGGTGGTGGTGCAGCAGCAGGGCCATTTCACAGTCAGAGTAATGAAGCTTGGTTTTTTCATATACCAGGTTTAAAGATAGTATACCCTAGTTCTCCATCTGATGCCAAGGGTTTACTATTGGCCTCGTTTGAAGACCCAAACCCAGTTCTTTTTTTTGAACATAAGGGACTTTACAGAAGCATTCGTGAGGATGTTCACACCCAAGAATATACTATTGATATTGGTAAAGCAAAAACTCTTTTAAAAGGCGAAGACATTACATTTATTAGCTATGGTTTGGGTGTTCATTGGTGTCAAGAAGTTATCAATGATTTGGAGATTAATGCTACTTTAATTGATCTACGAACATTAGTGCCATTGGATAAAGACTGCATTAAAAAAGGGGTAAAAGCAACAGGGAAAGTTATTATTGTCCATGAGGATACAGAACAAGGAGGTATAGGTGGTGAGATTGCGGCTTGGATAGGAGAACATTGTTTTACATATTTAGACGCACCTGTAATGAGGGTATGTAGTTTAGATACACCTATTCCGTTTAATGAAAATTTAGAGCATAATTTTATGGCCAAGAGTAGACTGAAGGATAAGGTCACACAATTAATAAATTGGTAGAAGTGGCCTTATGTTTAATTAATCCAAATAAAAACACATCTTTGCAGTCGCGTTTTGAAACTGACTGAATTACCAATTGGGAGCATAGCAAGAATTTCTTCGATTGAAGATTCACCATACAAAGAAAAATTACAAGAAATGGGGTGTGTTCCAGGTGTTCTTGTTAAACCAATTATGAGGGCACCTTTCGGGGATCCTATTGCATTTGAACTAGAGGAATATACATTGAGTATGCGAAAAAAAGAAGCCTACAGTATTCAGGTAAACCTATTAAACCCTCTTTTTAATAGTTAGAATGGATACCAAGTTACCTAAAATTGTTCTTGTAGGAAACCCAAATTGTGGGAAGTCTTCTCTGTTTAATAGCTTAACTAAATTAAAACAAAAGATTACTAACGTACCAGGTACAACCATTGAAAATAAGGTAGGGACAGTCACGCAAGGTAAGCGGAAAATTGAATTGGTTGATACTCCTGGAACGTACTCTTTTAATCCAAAAAGTTTGGACGAAAAGGAAGCAATTAGGGTATTTTTTGAAGATCCACCACCAGATACAATTCTATACATTGCAGATGCATCTAACTTAAAGCGTAATCTATTTTATTTCAGTCAATTAGCTCAGCATAGAACGCCAATGATATTGGCGTTAAACATGATTGACATAGCTGATTTTAAGGGTTTTGAAATTGATGTTGAACGTCTAGAAAAAGAACTAGGGATTAGGGTATTTAAAATAAATGCAAGAACTGGGGAAGGAGTAAATTCTTTAAAAAAGGCTCTTTTTCAAGATCAGTTTATACCACATTATCCATTTGGTTCAGAGAATGATCACACACATGAATCGCACTATGATTCAATTGCTAAATTATTAAATAAAACAACTAAAATTAAGACCAAAAGAGAATTAATTTCGGGTAAAATTGATGCTTTTGCTACTCATCCCGTTCTGGGATATTTAATTTTTCTGCTGGTTTTACTCTTTATTTTTCAGAGTGTCTTTACGCTAGCTTCTTATCCAATGGATTGGATTGAAAATGGCTTTGGAATGTTAGGAGAATATCTTACTGAAGTCCTTCCTGATGGCTGGCTGAAAAAATTAATAATTCATGGATTAGTAGCGGGAATTGCAGGTGTGGTTGTGTTTGTTCCTCAAATTGCTATTCTCTTCTTCTTCATGAGTTTGTTAGAGGACACAGGCTACATGGCCAGAGTTAGTTTTATAATGGATAAAATGTTGCGGGGTCTTGGCTTAAGTGGAAAATCGGTTGTGCCATTATTGAGTGGGGCTGCTTGTGCAATACCAGCGATTATGAGTACTCGTAATATTGAGAATTGGAAAGATCGACTAATAACTATAATGGTAACACCTTTAATGAGTTGTTCTGCCCGATTGCCCGTATATACACTTCTAATTTCTATGGCAATTCCAAATACTCCAGTCTTTGGACTTATTAGTCTTCAGGCCCTTGTTATGTTATCCATGTATGTATTAGGAACTGCTGCAGCCCTCGTTGCCGCAATTGTTTTTAAATGGTTTATTAAGTATAATATTCCCTCTTATTTTATCATGGAATTACCTGTTTATCATTCACCAAGGTGGGGTAATATATGGGTAAATTGCTGGCAAAAATCAAGAAGTTTTGTGACTGAAGCGGGTAAGATTATTTTGATAATTTCGGTTGTTTTATGGTTCCTGGCTAGCTATGGTCCAAAAACAGATCAATCCTTGAGTATCCAAGAATCACATTCGCTCGAGCAGAGTTATGCTGGTCATTTTGGGAAAGCCATCGAGCCAAGCATTGCTCCTATTGGTTTTGATTGGAAAATAGGAATAGCACTAATTACGTCTTTTGCAGCAAGAGAGGTATTTGTAGGAACGATGAGTACAATTTACAGTGTTGGAGATGAAGAGGACTTTGATCAGCTTCGAGAGAAGATGAAAAAAGATCGGCACAAAAATGGTGAGCCAGTATATTCATTAGCGGTGATTCTGTCTTTAATGGTATTTTATGCCTTTGCTATGCAATGCATGAGTACGTTGGCTGTAGTTTATAAAGAAACAAGGTCATGGAAATGGCCTTCCATTCAATTTGTTTACATGACTGTGCTAGCTTATTTCGGTAGCTGGGTAGTCTTTAGTGTTTTTAGTTAAAAGGATTAGTTTTTTTAACGTATTTTAATTTTTAGAGGTTGTTTCATTCTAATCTTGGAGGGTCTTCCCTTGTTCATTCCTGGAGCCCATTTTGGCATACTTTTATAAACACTCTTGACCGCTTCTTCTACCCCAAAACCAGGTTTGGAACAATGCAGTATTTTAATGTTATTGATATCCCCGTTTTCATTAACAACAAATTGAGTTACCACTTTAACGCTGTTTGCCATTTCGAATATGATATCTGGGATTTCAAAATGATTATTAATGTAATTATTTAAGGCATCATTTCCTCCAGGGAATTCAGGCATTTGATCAGCCCAATCTCTAATGATTGTAGAGGAGTCAATAATGGGTTGAACTAAAATGGGTTGGATATCAGATAATGCGGGTATATTTTGAGGAACGATTTTATTGATTTTTAAATCAAATAAATCGTCAACTTGTTTAATCATTGATCTTAGGTCAAACAGTTTGGCAATTTCCTTAGTCTTAATTCTTTCTTCTTGAAAATTCTCTTTTTTTTCGGTTAGTTCAACGAGTTGGAAAGCTTGATCTTCTAGTATGTTTTCCTCTGTGTGTACTAGCGGTAAGTTAATCTCATAGGATAGGTTCAACGCATAATTTACGAAGAGCAAGGCAATGATTATTCCAATTTCGAATAAGATAACTCGATCAAGATTTTTACGATTATTTTGGTGTGTCATAGGAAATTAAATTTTAGTCACTTAATCCTATAACGAGAAGAAAGGTAAACGAAGTATTTAGCTAGGGTTTTGATATCGTTCTTTTACGATGGTAGGTATAGGGGTTGGTTTCCCTTCTTCATCTATTCGAACAAAGGTGATGTTTGTCGTAACAACCACATCTTCTTCTCCAGTGTACACGCTTACTTTTCTGGCTTCAATTTTAAATGTAATGGAGGTATTCCCCATTTTAGCTACCTCCCCATAAATACGTATTAAGTAACCTTCTTTGACCTTCTTTTTGAAAACTAATTCGTCCACTTTTACAGTGACCATATTGGGAGTGTGACAGGTACTTACAGCCATGGCACTTGCAGCTTCATCAATCCAGGCCATCATGATTCCTCCAAAAAGATTACCATGGACACCAATATCCTTGACCATGCACACGTGTGTTGTTACCAATTGCATAGGTGCAAATTTAGTACGTATTTTTTACTTCCTTGTTAGGCTTATTCGGATTACCTGCCCCAATGATCTCTGTCTAGGCTTCTATAATGGATAGCTTCTGCGAGATGAACGACACCAATATGCTCACTTCCATCTAAATCTGCGATGGTTCGACTTACTTTTAAAATACGATCATAAGCTCTTGCACTGAGGTTAAGTTTAGTCATTGCATTTTTTAAGAGTAGAGAACCTTGATTATCAATTTCACAATATTTACGGATCAAGTTGCTTTCCATTTGAGAATTACTGTATATAGGTAGTTTTTCATAGCGACTGTTTTGGATTTCTCTTGACTTAACTACTCGCTCTCTGATTTGAGCACTTTGTTCCATGGTTTGATTTGTGTTCTGATTAAGTTCGTCAAAGTTAACTGGTGTTACTTCGATGTGGATGTCAATCCTATCTAGTAAAGGTCCGCTGATTTTACTTAAATATTTCTGAACTATACCAGGAGCACAAACGCAATCTTTTTCGGGATGGTTAAAGTACCCACAAGGACATGGATTCATACTAGCAACTAACATCATGCTGCAGGGGTAATCTACAGAAAACTTTGCTCGAGATATCGTAACTTTTCTTTCCTCTAATGGTTGGCGAAGAACTTCTAAAACAGTTCTTTTAAATTCGGGTAATTCATCCAAGAAAAGAACACCATTATGAGCCAGACTTATTTCTCCGGGTTGTGGGTGATTTCCACCACCTACCAACGCTACATCACTGATGGTATGGTGTGGGCTTCTGAATGGACGTTGAGCCATTAATGAGGCATTAGTACCAAGTCTGCCAGCGACTGAGTGAATCTTTGTAGTTTCTAGGGCCTCATAAAGGTTCATGGGAGGAAGTATGGTATTTAAACGTTTTGCTAGCATGGTTTTACCTGCACCCGGAGGTCCAATTAGAATAATATTATGCCCTCCAGCAGCAGCAATTTCCATTGCCCGTTTGATGTTTTCTTGCCCCTTTACGTCACTAAAATCATAGGTTAATTTTTGAATTCCCTCAGCAAAATCATCTCGAGGATTTACCTCAGTTCTGTCAAATTTCTTTGTTCCTTCTAGGAGTGTAACTACATCTTCTAAATTTTTCATACCATAAACTTCAACATCTTTGACAATAGCTGCTTCTCTTGCATTTTCGCACGGAATAATTAATCGTTTGAATCCGTCTTTTTGAGCTTGAATAGCAATGGGTAATGCTCCTTTAATGGGGAGAATACTTCCATCCAAACTCAGCTCACCCATTATGATTGTTTCATCCAAAAGTTTAGTCTTTATCAATTCACCCGCAGCCATTACTCCAATGGCAATGGTTAAATCATAAGCGGAACCTTCCTTTCGAATGTCAGCTGGGGCCATATTGATAATTACTCCTTTTCTTGGGTAGGTGAAGCCACAATTTTTCATGGCAGCATTTACCCGAGGTTGACTTTCTTTAACGGCATTGTCTGGCAAGCCTATGATTTGAGTTTTGGCCCCTTGGCCTACATTTACTTCTACGGTGATGAGTTGAGCAGATATGCCATAAACAGCACTTCCATTAGTCTTTACAAGCATGAAAAGCAAATATAAATGGAATATTAATCATTGAAGGATTCAATATTTTGATTTTATAAAAAAACCTCATGCGAATTCACATGAGGTTTTATAGTCTTATTAAAAAAATCCTACTCTGCTACAATTTCACCGCGATGAAATTTGATGATTAATAATGTACTAAGTGCACAGAAAACCCCATGATACAGGGCAAAAAAGTCAGGTAAAGCTTCAACATTATAGGTTAAACTTATTCCACATAGATTGATAATAATAATGGCTAACAGCATTTTTTTGACAAGCATGTATGCAACAGTATTAGATGAATCGTAGGATGCTTTAACTGGAAAGGCAATTATAAATTGGACAGCCCATAACCCAGCAGTCATTAGGTGGACCATATTGCCAGAGTCAAAGTAGGCCATCAACTCATTAGGGACTACTAAAAAGGAATAAAGGAATAGACCTAGTAAGAAAAATTTCCGTTCTTTTTTGATAACTCCATAAACGGAGATTAGTGTTACAATCCCAGCAATTATACTAAGAATGAGAAGTGTTGTTTGTGTCATTTTGTATTTAATTTATTGGTTTATATATGTTTAAATCTTAATTATAATTCACTATTAAGATTTATCCAAATCTAAGATTTTTAGTTGCTAAAAGAAATAAGTTAATATTTAGTAATTTATAAAAGTGGTTACGAGGCAGTAACATAGATGAGTTTACAAGAGAATATTGATATATTTTTATTTGAGTTTATAGTAAACTATGTATAAATAAGTAGTTTAGCAGCAGTTTTTATGGATTCATTAACACAAATTGTTTTAGGTGCTGCTGTTGGAGAAGTTACTCTCGGTAAAAAAATTGGGAACAGAGCGATGTTGTGGGGTGCTGTTGGAGGGACCATCCCAGATTTAGATGTTTTAGGTGGTCTTTTTTTATCTGAGATTGACAATGTTGCCTTCCATAGGGGGTTTAGTCATTCTATTTTGTTTTGTGTTCTTGGGGCTTTTTTATTTGGGTGGTTAGTGAATCAAATTTATACTAGTAGCAGTCATAAATGGATAGCAATTAGCTCAAAATCACTAGCAGTTATTTTAATTATTTCAGCATTACAATTTGTCTTTTCACGTCTTTATCCTGATAATTTTATACCACTAATAATAGCCTCTTTTGGGTTAGTATTGTTGGGTTATTTAAACATTAAAAACAGCTATTTTAGTAATGGATGGACTCCTCCAAATGCAACTATTCGTGATTGGCAATGGTTGTTCTTCTGGGCTCTTATTACTCACCCATTGTTGGACTGTTTTACTATGTATGGTACGCAGTTATTTCTTCCTTTTTCTGATATACGTGTTGCCTGGAGTACAATTTCTGTTGCAGATCCTCTTTATACGGTTCCCTTTTTGGTATGCTTAATCATTGCATCAAGAATACCCTTTCAATCTCCTCGTCGTAGGCATTGGAATTATATCGGAATTGTTTTTAGTTCAGCGTACTTATTATTTACGGTATTTAATAAGAATCGAATCAATCAATTATTTGCAGAATCTATTAAAAATCAAGGTACTCAAATTGAGCGATTTATAACAAATCCATCTATTTTGACTAATATCTTATGGAATTATACCGGGGAAACAAAGGACCACTATTATCTATCTCAGTATTCTTTATTTGATGAAAAAGATATAACTTTTTCAAAGATTGATAAGAATCATAATTTGCTAAAAAATTATGAGAGAAATAAAACGCTTCAGACATTACAGTGGTTTAGCGATGGATTTTTTACGGTGCATGATATGGGGGACGAATACCAATTCAGTGACTTAAGGTTTGGATCATTTTCAGGAAAAGGCACGGGGCCTGATGACTATTTCTTTCGGTTTATGATTAATGAAGAAGATGGATTTTATGTGTTAAACGAAGTTCAAAGTGGTCCACCTGAAGACCTAAGAAAGAACATGTTTCCATTTTTAATTAAGCGAGTCATGGGTATAGATTCAATGAATCATTCTCAACTATTTCAACCAATAGATACAGTAAATCATGCAGCAAAAACTCGTGAGCTTATATGGTCAGACGAATTTGATAAGAACGGTCCTGTAGATTCCCTTAAGTGGTTTCATCAGACAAAATTACCCTCTGGGGGCAGTTGGTATAATAATGAAGTTCAACATTATACAAATCGCATCGATAATTCATTTGTTGAAAATGGTATATTGAAGATTGTTGCTATCAAAGAAACTTTTACAGACCAAGGTCAAACAAAAGAATATACATCAGCAAGACTAAATTCTAAAATTGCATTTAAATATGGTCGTGTAGATATTAGGGCTAAACTACCTTCCGGAAGAGGTACCTGGCCAGCCTTTTGGACACTAGGTAAAAACATAAGTGAAGATGGGGCATATTGGCAAAAAAAAGGTTTTGGTAATACACCTTGGCCAGCTTGTGGTGAAATTGATATTATGGAACATTGGGGAAGGGAACAAAATTTGGTAAAAAGTGCCACCCATACACCATACAGTCATGGAGAAACTATTAATCAAGGAGGAAGGCTCATACCTACCTGCTCATCAGAATTCCATATCTATTCGTTAGATTGGTCAGAAGAAAAACTGGTATTTATGATTGATGATGTGGTTCACTACACCTATCAGCCAACGTTTAAAAATGAAGAGACTTGGCCATATACCTCAGAACAATATTTATTATTGAATTTTGCAATTGAACCATTAATTGACCCCAATTTTATTTCTGATGCTATTGAAATTGATTATGTACGAGTATATAATTAGATAGGTTGATTATTTCTGACGGATTTTAAATTTAATTCAATTGAAATTTACGTTCGACACTTCCATCATCGTAAAAATAAATGAGGGGTACATTTAAATTTATATTGACTTTTCTACCTAACAAATCGGTAATTTTAATGATTGATTTAGTATTGTTGACTTTTAACTCATCAATGGAAGAAGTTTGGTTGCATGACTTATCTTTTAGGAAGTCCCAGATTAATTGTGGGGAATAGAAATCCATATTGATCGTTCCGACACCACCTAGTAGACCAATTATTCCGGGCCATTGATGACCACCACCTACTATTTTTATATGTTCGAGTGTTCCGTTTTTGCAATTGGTGTAAGTATAGCGTTCAGGATAAGACAAATCCAATCGATTCGGGTTAGGCATATCCTCTTTTTGTGGGTTTAAATCACAATTTAAATACGATCGCCACTTCTTCATAAGTTGGTCAACAGATACCCCTGTTGTTGAAGATCCGTTATAATTGACAATAGCATCGGCAGTTCCATGAATATGAAGTATATTGTTGGTGTGTGTCGGGTTACAATTTTTGAATACAGTATCGCTCATAGTTCCGGCAATCGTAGCAATCCCAGCAAAGCATTGACTTGATTCACATGCAAGTTTATGACTCATAAACGCCCCATTGGATATTCCACACAAGTATTGTTTACTAGGATTTGTATTTAGTTTTTTCTGCATGATGAGCGTAATTTCTTCAATAAATCCAATGTCATCAGCTTGAGATATCGAAACATTCATATTTGCATTCCAAGTCCGATTTAAACCATCGGGATAACACACTACAAAGTTGTTATCTTCTGCTATATCATTAAATCCTGAAAAGTCCATAATGCCTTTACCGACTTGAGTTAGTCCATGAAGAACAATAAGGAGTGGCATAGGCTCAGACTCTGACCAAGAAGATGGAGTGTAATAAATAAAACTCCGTTTGATACCATTATAAGTGATTTCTTGGGGGATTTGTGCAGATGAAAAAGCACATGTGAAAAGTAAAAGGATTGCTGTAACTTTTTTCATGCTATTTTAAATAAGTTTGACCTATCATTTATATTCCAGAGGTCAATGATTAATTTACTTTTCGTCATTTTTCAAGATTTCTTTTGCTCTCTCAA
This sequence comes from uncultured Bacteroidota bacterium, assembly GCA_913043145.1. Classification (GTDB taxonomy): domain Bacteria; phylum Bacteroidota; class Bacteroidia; order NS11-12g; family UBA9320; genus UBA9320. Next base: position 2,140 of record CAJWLP010000004.1, on the reverse strand, counting down.
AATCTGATTCCTTGACGTTCAATTCAGCTTCGCCAAAATTAAGATATGATGAGTCTATTTTGTTGACAATAACAGATTGAATTCCGTTTTCAGACAACCTCCCTTCAATTATATGTAATTGATAAGATTTATTTGACACTTTAAGTGTTACCCACTTTTCTAAACTCATTCTTTGATTTACCAATGATGATATTGATTAATCACGAACATAATTAAAGTTTTTTAAACAGCTTCTTTAAGGGTTATCCAATTCTACGATAACCTCATTTCGTCGATTGTAGGTTTCGTAAGGAGCGTTATAACCGAGAAAGAAAAATTTTTGAGTGTAGGGTATATTATTAGATTCCAATGCGTCAATTAATTCGCTTTTATAGTGATTGATTTTTTCTTGATCAGCCCATCCACTAAAAGTGATTGCAGCTACAGTTTTTGCTGGTTCTTCATGAAATTTTATCTGCTTTGAGTTTGGTTCGGGAAGGGACTCTTTATTTTCTTCAGGTACCATAAACATCATTGTCATTGAATCCTCCAGAGACATAGCAACAGGTGATGTCATAGCTATTTTTTCGTTGGTTTTATTATTACCGAAAATGTAACCTGCTAGAATGGAAAACCCATTTCCAGAGGCATTTTTATATTGATTAGTAGGGAGAGTTACCGATGTGAAAAGTCTTGATTCGTATTTACGAATTTCAAATTGTTCATATTTTTTGACAACTTTATATGGGTAGGTTTCTATATCTTTTTGGGTTTTAAGTGCAAAAAGTTGTACGATTACAAAAACCAATATAAGGGTTCCAAGAATTGAAATAACTATTTTCATTTTTTTATGCTAAACTTCAGATATGTAATAGGTTTTTTATGTCACCAGGTTTTTACGAACCTATAAGCTCAATGTCAAATTGAATGGCATCATCAATTAAACGATCCGTTAGATTTTTAAAGAAGCTACTTTTATAAGTTACTCCCCATAGGGTTCGATCGATAGAGAATGAAGAATTAGCATTTATTTTCCCATTATCTTTAATTAGAGAATAAGGGATAGTAATTGACTTGGTAATGTTTTTAATTTTAAGGTTAGCCTCAAGACTATCTGATGTGGAGGAAGTGATTTCTAATATGGCTTCAGGATAATTGTTGGTTTCAAAGAAATCATCATTAGTGAGGTGTTTTTTTAATTTACTTTTACCCTTCTCACTCATGTCTTTATCTGTGACTAAAATGGAGTTCATATCGATTATAAACTTACCGCCAACTATTGATTCACCAGAAATATTCAGTGTTCCTTCTTTGATTTTTACGGTTCCAACATGGATGTCCCCAGTAGGCTTGGTTCCTTTCCAAAATAAGTTACTTTTTTGATTATCAATAATAAGACTATCATAGCTATTTGGCCTTTCCAATATTGTTTGTGCGTCAGTTGCGTTAGTTGAGGGTCCTGTTTGAGTACACGATGCTATAATCAATAAGACGCTAGCGTATTTTAATATATTTTTCATAATATTTAATAAACATTACTTATTAAACGGAATAACAATAGTTATGTTTTTCTTGTGATTGATTTACGTTTAACTAATATTGAATGATGTAAAAATTAATACTTTCAATAATTTTAGTAAATATTTTGTTTATTGCTTGTTCTGATGATGAAGCAACACCTGAACCAGTAGTAACTTCTGAGCCAAGTTTTGTAGATTATTCAGGAGCTTATTTAGGAACAAGATATGTTAACTATTACGCTACTCAAAGTGGAACATTATTAGATTCAAGCATATTTGTTGATACCATTTTTGTATTTAAGCATAAAGTAAACAGTGATAGTTTTTTGACTTGGGGGTATGATAACAAATATCAAGAGAGTGTGAATTGGGGGAGATTAGAGACAGATGGGACATTTAAAAGTACAAATAAATGGTACAATTCGAACGTAAGAGATTCATTTACTCAACAACATAACCTCCGCATAGTTAACGATAGGTTTTATGAAGTTATAAGTACTGCTAGGACTAATTTTAGGTGGTAAGGAGAGGGCGTTTTTGTCAAAATGCCTTAACTATTTCCCCTTGGTGAACCTCTTGGTCCCAGTTTCGAACTTTTTTAGAAGAATTATTTTTCATTCATGATGACTGGAGTTTTGAAT